>JAPUIP010000524.1 GCA_027296925.1 Candidatus Poribacteria bacterium
CGAAGTGAACGGAGGCAATGGGCTTTTCGTCGTGACGATGAACAATCCACACGAGTTCAACGTACTCAGCAGTGGTTTTATGCGTGCGATTGCCGAAGCGTTTGACGGAATCACCGCCTTGCGCAATCTCGATCCTAATAATGATAGAGTACGCGCTGTGATATTGCGTGCCGAGGGCCGTGCGTTCACCGTTGGTCTCGATATCGGCAAGCTCGATGAGTATCTGGAAGCGGGCATCACTCCCGCCGGCGATCCGTTTCGGGCGATGTGGGAGTGCCCCTTTCCGATCATTGGTGCGATCAACGGCCCGGCGGTGACGGGTGGTTTCGAAATCGCATTATGTTGCGACGTACTCCTTGCCTCAGAACGTGCGGTCTTTATGGACAATCACGCCAAATACGGCGTACACCCTGGACGTCGCATTTCGCAGCGACTTACCCAGGTCTGCGGCATGAACAACGCCAAGCTTGCAACAATGGCGGCGTATCCGATAGACGCCCAGCTCGCTTTCAACTGGGGGCTGGTGCAACGCGTATTCGCAACCAACGAAGAACTTGATCGCGAGAGCCAGAACATCGCGCGTCTCATGTCGCACAACCACCCGGTGATGGTGAAACGCTATAAGGACTTGCTCGAACGCGGGGCGCTCGACAGCTACCGGGCCGGCTTGGCATTGGAAGAAAGTTCAGAGAAGACCTACTACGGCGACCTTACCGACGTTGCGGCGACACTCAAGGACGGAGCGGAAAAATTCCAGGCCATGCTCCGTTGGGTCGCTGAGCGCGATTAGTGGAACCCGACGTCGAATGGATTGGGTTCTGACTATCATTTATTGAACACTGAGCATCCACTGCACCGACTTTTTGATAATTTCTGGAAATTGCCCCGTATCAATCCTGCCCCATTTACCATGTCCAGGAAAAATCCATTCTACCTCTTGAAAAACTTCCATCTTTTGAACGGATTCTATTTGTCTTTCCCATGAATACCAACATGCATTCCTAAATGAACCAAATCGATTGAGATTTGAAATCCAGGCAAAATGATCTCCTGTAAACAAATACTTTGCGTCCCAGAGTAATACGAGATGTCCACGCGTATGCCCTGGTGTGAAATGGATTTCACCCAATTCAATCCGATGAGCCTCCTCGTCTTCAAGAATCACCTCTGCATCTTTCTGAACATCTGAGTCTCGTTTATGAATAATTCTTTTTGCGCCGAAGTATTGGGCATAGCGACGGGCATCGCAAACATCATCCCTATGGGTCAAAAAAATATATTGAATCCCTCCCATCTCCTCAAAACTTTTGACCAGCGCCGAGATAAAGCGTGGAGAATCAATTAACCAATTTCCTGAATGGGACTTGATGAAGTAGCTATGAGCGCCATAGGAATTGCGGTGATTAAAACCATTGATATACACATCTTTTGCCATCTGCATGGGAAAGGAATTTCTCGCCGAGGTTAAGTCTTTTTTTTCTCGCACGCCAATTGAAGCCGTAGGACAAGCCAGTAGCGCTTGTTTTGCAGCGAACTCATCTTTTGCATTTTGAGGCTGTTTCTTAACAAAGGCATGAGTCCCGCTGTCTCCAAAGATCTCAGGAGCATAATGTCGACTTACTCCGCAATTAATGCAGGAGGTGTCCACAAAAAAATTTCCCTCCACATTTTCTGATAGAGCTTTCTTGAGATTTGCCATTGCTCCCCTTGCTGAGTCCTTCAATACGATTGCCCAGTGCTTAAAGCGGCGACAGGCACTCGAAGATCTCTACCACATAACCGTCCGGATCCTCGATAAAGATGTAGCGTCCGATGCTTCGTTTGCCCGGCTCCGAGACCTTCTCGACCGATTTCTCCTTGATCGTACGCAGAGCGGCATCGAACTGATCTGGAGTAACGATAAATCCGAAGTGCAGCGATTCTCTTCCTGACGCTACCGCTACTTTAGACCGATTGAGCGTGAGCATATCTGTAGAACCGACAGTTTTCAGGAAAGCTATCTCAGGCGAACTGGATGTGATTTCCATATTGAATAGGTCTGCATAAAACTGCGCCGATTGCTCCGGATCCTTTACGGGTAAAGCCAGGTGATTCAGGCCGTTGGTAGGTATCATAGTCAAACATCCTCCTTAGGTGCGCCAGTTCGCAATCTGCCCGGTCCTCTAAAAGGGACACTGCGCTAAGCGTAGGCATTCCGCTCTTCCTGCGTGTCGCTCAAGTATTCAACTATTTCCCATTCAAATCCACCGGTATCGAAATAATAGGCACGTTTGCGATGTGGGTGAGGCTCGACTGGAATACCTTTCTGATATCCTTTCTTTTCTAATCGCTCCGTGACCACGTCAAAATCTTCAACCACCCAAGCCAGATGGTTCACGCCGTAGTCTTTGTACGGGCGACGGTCTGATTGCGCGTTTGAGCCCAGGTGAGGTTCTTGTAGGGCAACGTAGAACTGATTAGAACCGATATGCGCCCAGCGGTAGCTCCCCTCTGGGGTCTCGTCATGCCGGACATGAAAACTCGGCTCGACAGTTTGGAGAAAGGCAATCGCCGCGTCTATGTCCGGAACCGTGATGTTTGCGTGTTCGAGATATGTCGTCATGGTGGCCTCCTTAATTAAATAAGTATTAACTTTTTATATTATGTGATCCAATTTGTCAACTGTTTACTTTCTTTATTGGCATTGGCAAAAATCATTGCTATAGTCCGTTCATGGCATCAAACACAAACGAGCGCATTCTCTTTCGCTTGAAGACCTATGGGTCGCAAACAGCAGAATCATTAGCTCAGTACCTTGAGATGACACCGGTGGGGGCTCGACAGCATTTGAATAAATTGCTGGACCGTGGACTCGTGGCATACGAAGACATGCGTGAAGAGGTGGGCCGACCTAAGCGTTATTGGTCAATCTCCGAGCAGGGGCAGCAACAGTTTCCGGATACACATGCTCAACTCACTGTGGAACTCATTACTTCGATTCGGTCAGTATTTGGCGAGGATGGACTCGGGCAACTTATCGCCCAAAGGGAAGGCGAGACGCTCAAACGCTATCGGAATGCTTTAGCCTCGGCGAAAACTCTGAAGGCCAAGGTCAAACAATTGGCTGCTCTTCGGGATGCCGAAGGCTATATGGCAGACTGGCAGCAGAGTGAAGACGGCAGCTTTATGTTGCTTGAAAATCACTGTCCGATTTGTGCGGCGGCTCAGCAGTGTCAGGGTTTCTGTCAATCCGAACTCGATGTTTTTCAAAAAGCCCTGGGTCGAGCGGTCTCTGTCGAACGAACAGAGTACATCTTGGATGGCGCGCGCCGGTGTGCGTATCGTATTTGCCCCAAGCAAAAATAAG
>JAPUIP010000525.1 GCA_027296925.1 Candidatus Poribacteria bacterium
TCGGCGGGAACGGTGCGAAGGGGCGAAGTCAAGCTGCTCTGATAGGATACGCGTCAATCGAACTGGTTCGGGGGTTGAAATGAAGCTTCGAGCTAGCTTGCTCATCGTATTTTTCACCACGAGTTCCGCGGTTGCGATGGAAGGCTATTACCGCTCGCCAAGTTTGCGTGGCGACAAGGTTGTTTTCACTGCCGAAGGTGATCTTTGGCTGCTTCGCTTGGACGATCCGCGGGCTGAGCGATTGACTACTCATCCGTCACTTGAAACTGACGCTTCAATTTCGCCAGACGGTGACCAAATCGCGTTTATTTCAGATTATGAGGGCGCATTTGAAGCATACATTATGCCGATATCAGGAGGTGTACCAAAACGACTCACGTACGAGAACGATAGCGTCGTCGTACAAGGATGGACATCTGGCGGTCTGGTGCTTTACAGCACAAGTAGTCGCGTAGGTCCTCCTTACAACTGGACACTAAAGACCGTAAACCCAGCCACATTGGAGGTCGAGCCCATCCCGCTCGCAGATGCCAAGGAAGGGGCGATCGACGCTAAAACTGAATATGTGTACTTCACGCAATATGGATTGCAGTGGACCCTGGACAACGCGAACACTTATCGCGGCGGTTCGCGTGGTAAGTTGTGGCGATATCGGTTGGGCTCGAACAGAGAAGCGTCGAGGCTTGGGCAGGACCATTCAGGCTCTGCTCGAAGACCAATGGTACACGGCGACAAACTCTATTTTCTCTCAGATGCCAGCGGTCGCGACAATTTGTGGTCAATGGATCTGGATGGAGCGAATGTCGCACAAATAACGCGTCACGAAAAATTGTCTATTCGCGGAGCAGACATTGATGGCGGAAGAGTGATCTACCAGCTGGGCGCGGACCTCTATATTCTCGACTTCTCCAATTTCGAACCCGTAAAGCTGGATATTCAGCTCCCATCTGATCACCCGAGCCTGCGCGAAGCGTGGGTCAAAGACCCTATGAAATATGCAACCTCCGCACGTTTTGCGGGCGACTTTGAGAAGGTTGTCATTACAGCGCGCGGTAAGGCGGCAATTGCTGGAATTGATCAAGAAAGGCTTGTCACAGTCGGCACACCGCCGCGTTCTCGAATGCGTAGAGCCGCCTTGAGTCGAGATGGACAATGGGTGTATGCGATCAGCGATTCCAGGGGAGAGTTGGAGTTATGGCGCTACGACGCGACTGGTGCAAGCACTGCGGAGCAGCTGACGGAAGGCGGCAACTCACTGCGTGTGGATTTCTTCGAATCGCCCAATGGCAAGTGGATTGCTCATGGCGACGGTCGTGGCGGCCTTTGGCTGCTAAACACAAGGACAAAGCGCAATAAGCAAATCGTGGGCGATAGTTATGGATTGCATCAATTTAGCGATATGGATTGGGCGCCAGATAGTAAACTTCTTGCTGTCACTCATCACAGAAAAGGTGATGCGCGCCGGCGCATTTTATTGCTCGCTGTTGAGAAGAACAAGCAAGCTTACGTGACGTCCGACAAGTACGAGTCGTGGGCGCCGACATTCAGCCACGATGGCAAGTGGTTGTATTTCTTGTCGAACCGGCACTTCGAATCTTTGGCAAGTTCAGTATGGGCGGATCGAGATTTCGGCCCTGCGTTTGATCGACGTACGGAAATTTTTGCTCACGCCCTCACCAACGATGCTGAATTCCCGTTTGCCGTTCCAAGCGAGCTGAGTCCGAAGAAGGCTGAGGACAATGAGGTCGACAAACCGAAAGACGAAACTGTTGAATTCGCGGAGATCAAGGTGGAATGGGACGGTCTGTCGAGCCGTGTTTGGCAAGTTCCGATGGAGCCAGGCAACTATGCGGACATTGTGATCAACGATAAGTTTTTATATGTGTTGACTACACTCAGCTCGCCCAAAAGCGTGTCTGAAATTAGACTCCTGAAGTTAGAGCCGCAACCGCAGTCAGTCATGTTTACAGATAATACGGTCGCGATGGACCTGTCCGATGACGGTAGTAAGCTTTTCGTACAGAAGATGACGGACGATCTGCCGGAGATGTTCATTGTTGCAGCCGATGAAGAATTCCCAACCGACGTGAGCAAAAAAACGGTGCTGACACAAGAATGGCAGTTCAATATCGATCCCAAACTGGAGTGGGAGCAGATGTTCCACGATGCCTGGCTCATGCACCGAGAACTATTCTTTGACCCTGACATGCGAGGGCTGGATTGGGTAGCCATAAAAGACAAGTACACACCGATGGTAAAGCGCGTAACAGAGCGCCACGAGTTGAACGACGTGTTAGCCCAGATGATGGGAGAGCTCAATGCGCTCCATTCACAAGTCAGCGGCGGGGACTTTCCATCGGATCCGGACGCGCCAAGCCCCGCAGTACTCGGTGCCGAGCTGATGCAGACGCAGCGGGGCGTCGAGATAACGCATATTTATCGCCATGACAGGGAGGTTCCAGCGAAAGCCCCACCGTTAGCCAAGCCCGGTGTTGATGCCGCCGATGGTGACATCATCGAGGCAATTAACGGAATTGAGGTGCCAACGCTTGATATGGTGCACCGTTCGCTACGCAACCGAAGTGGCAAACAGGTGCTTTTACGGCTGAGAAGAGGAAGAGAGGAGATCAAGACGGTCGTTGTTCCAGTTGACGCAGAGCAGGCATATGCCTTTCGTTACGGCGATTGGGTCAACAACAACCGAAGAAAGGTCGAAACCGCGGATTCAGATCTTGGCTATTTGCATATTAAAGCGATGGGGCCTGCTGACGTTGCAGCGTTCGCCAGGGATTTTTATGCAAGTGACAACAAGAAGGGAATGGTGATCGATGTACGCCGTAATGATGGTGGAAATGTCGACAGCTGGATCATCGACCGCTTATTGCGCAAATCGTGGATGTTTTGGACTGATCGATTCGGCGAACTCGACGACATCAATATGCAAAACACGTTTCGAGGTCACCTGACGGTAATCGCTGATGAGGGAACCTATTCCGATGGCGAAACGTTTACGGCGGCCATCAAGAAGTTGGATATTGCACCGGTAATTGGCAAGCGCACTGCCGGCGCAGGTGTGTGGCTGACGGGAAGGAACTACCTGACGGACTTCGGCAAGGCGGGAGTGGCAGAATTTCCGGTCTATGACATGGACGGGCAATGGATCGTTGAAGGCCACGGGGTTGCACCCACGATTGAAGTCGACAATCTTCCGCACGCGACTTACGAAGGGTATGACGCGCAACTACAAGCAGCGATCCAGTACCTACAACAAAAAATAGAAGAAGAACCCATACCGACGCTCGACGCGAAACCATTTCCTGAATACGGTCACTCGGCTCAAGATATCGTAAATTAAGATCATGGGAAAAACAAACTGCGTGTTTCGCCGTGACGAAACTTGTTGACGCGCACCCGGGTCGACTACCCTCGGAATTGATCGAGGCTTATTCATACAATCTAGATGCTTGGAGCGCCACAAAGCGACTTATCTGTGTGTACTAAGATAAACTGACGATACCGTTTCTGCTGCGCGTTGACTGCAGGGATTGCCTACTGCGCACGGCACACGTGGGCAAAATTTGCACTTCACGCCGATCAAAACATCCGCTGGGTTGCAGATCAGTTGGGGCACGCCGACCCGGGGATGACCTAGCCGACCGCAGGATGCTGGAGATGGAAG
>JAPUIP010000526.1 GCA_027296925.1 Candidatus Poribacteria bacterium
GGCGCCGTCCGATGGCGTCAACTGGGACGCGCAGGCGAGGATGGTATCGGCTGCCTGCGAGGGATGGCCTTCATCGATCGCGAGGCCGTGCAGCCAGGCAGCGAGACGATTGAACGGAGTTACGCTGATATCGAGCAGGTCTACTATGTGCTAGAGAACCGCGGTATGCTTCAAAGTGACGGCGAAGAACGGGAGATCACCGAAGGCGACATGATTCACATTCCCGTTGGCATGACTTACAAGATTCTGAATCCACATCGGCAGTGGCTGAGCTACCTGATTATGGCCGGGTGAGCACCCACGCCGTTTCGACTAAAAGACATCGATACGAGTCTGTGGTCAATCAGAAGGAGACACATGGATGCATAATGACCGGAGTAAACAGAAAATCACCTGGTACCGATCCCGGGTGGACCGTGAAACACTTCGGGCGCTGAATCAACGCAGTGACTGGAAGGGACTTCTCCAGACTCTCGGCCATCTGGGACTGCTCAGATTGACGTGTTATGTTTTACGCTTTGCACCGACGCAGAACGGCTGTGTTTATCGGGGCAAAGGCGTAAGTCCTGAATCATTCAGAAACGGTATACTTACCTTACCGCACGCGCAACGCGAAGCACATTGCCGCCGAGAATCTTCTGGATATCGTCATCCGAATACCCGCGTTGAACCATACCGACTGTAAAAAGTGGCCAATTGGTCCACGCCATGCTTTGTACTTGGTGTTCACGCCGCCATTCGGGCCCAAATTCATTCGGGTGCCACAACGCTTCCCATCGACTCCGTGACGGACCGCGCTTGGGAATTTTCTGGGACTCAATCCCTGAGACAGAGGACGTGTAGGCGACGTCCGTACCAATCGTGACATGGTCGGCGCCGAAGTGTTTGACGACATAATCGATATGATCGAGCATCGTGGTGATGTCACCTTTGCCGCCCAGAAAGCGAGGAATACAGCAGATGCCGATGTATCCACCGGTGTCCACGATGGCGCGAATGACCTCATCTGGCTTGCAACGATAGTGCGCGTTGAGGGTAACACAGCCGGAATGAGAAGCGACCATCGGACGTTCGGACGCTTTCGCGGCATCTAGACTGGTTTTCCAGCCCGAATGGGCGACGTCCACAATCACACCGACGCGATTCATTTCTGCGACGACCGCCCTGCCAAAATCGCTCAAACCCGCGTCGTTCGGTTCGGCACAGCCGTCGCCGATCATGTTGCGCCGATTGTAAGTGAGATGCATCATCCGAATGCCAAGTTGGAAAAAGACGCGAATGTAGCGAAGTTCTTCCTCCACCGAACCCCAGTCCTGCGGTAGCGGCACGCCGTTGCCGGTCATGTACAGGCAGTGCTTGTTCTGCGCTTTGGCGGCAACGATGTCATCGGAAGTTACGGCTCTGCAAACGAAATCGCGCATCATGTCCGTGACATAGGTGAAACGCGCCAGGCGCTTCATCAAGCGCAGCGGCGAGTTCCCCTCCTCACCGGCGTTCTGTAGAATACACGTTACTCCGGCGGCTTCCCACGCCATCATGTATTCCTCACGCTCCAAAGGATCGGTGACGTAACGGGTCATCCGCATGTCCTCCGTCATGTCCTGGATTTCGACCTCCGACGCACCGGCTTTGACGGCGGCTTTGACGGCGTCGCCATCAACGGCGGCGCGCGGCGAGAATCCATACGATTCACAGACAAGCGAGTTTTTATGGAGTTCTAGGCCGTGTTCAATCTCCCGCCGACTTGGCTTCAAAATGCTTAACGCGACGTCTCTCGCACGTTGGATGGTTTCATTCATGTTTTACCTCCAGTCGTTATTGTAGAAGAACTGGTTGAAACTTTTCACGATGGTTTGCGGAAATCGTGAAACAGCCGAGGACCTCCATTTGCCGATTAACGCACCCAAAAGGAAGCAGGTCAAATGATGCCTGACCTTTTTCCCAACGCTGCCGACTGTGTCGTTCCGTTTGTCATCTCTGTCGGTCTCTAGGATTATATCCTATCAAATTCTTGCGGTGTGGTCAATTCTAAAGAATCGAGCTTTACACACTTGACTTCATCCGATTTATTACATTACAATTCAGTCTGTCATCTTCACCCCCAAGTGTAGAAGAAAACCGCTTAAATCACCAGTTGTGTTCTACTGACTCGATATAAAATGGAAGGAGGCGTTTATGTTCAACATCATTTCGCCGGGACTCGATGTCGTGCGCTCGCTCATCACAAGCACAGCGCCCGAGCGGGAGGCTGCCGAAACGGACGAGGTGCGCGACATCGGGTCGCGCCTTGAACCTTTTGTAGATAACTGGCTCATTGAAAGAATGAACGGGCTGCAACTGCAGCTTCATCAGCCGACCCCACGCGGGGTGGCCATCGCATTCGACAAGCCGTGGGAGGGCAACACCAGCGCGTATGTAACCGTGTTTTGCGATGATGACCGCTTTCGGATGTATTATCGGGGCTCTCACTACGATTTTGAAGCGCAGAAGGGCATGCATGAAGTCACGTGCTACGCTGAGAGCAAGGACGGCGTTCACTGGACAAAACCGGAACTGAACCTATTCGAGTTCGATGATTCAACTCGCAACAATATTGTCTGGCGAGGGGACGTAGGATACCACAATTTCGCACCGTTCAAGGACCAAAACCCAGATTGCAAACCGGAGGCGCGATACAAAGCGTTGGGAAGTGGCAAAGGGGGCCTCTTCGCTTTTCAATCTCCCGACGGCATTCACTGGGCCCTTGTGCAGCAAGACCCGGTCATCACGGAGGGCGCATTTGACTCCCAAAATCTGGCGTTCTGGGATTCGGTGCGAGGAAGATATGTAGATTTCCACCGGGGCGGTCGAGGCGGCGTTCGATCGATTATGACCTGCACGTCGAAAGACTTCATTCATTGGACGGCGCCAGCGTGGATCGACTTTGGTGATGCGCCTCCTGAGCACCTTTACACCAATGCTATCACAGCCTATTTCCGTGCACCCCAGATTTTTCTTGGCTTCCCAAAGCGATTTCTACCTTCGCGAAAGCCAATCTCCCACCCCGACCCTGGAATTTCGGATGGCGTATTCATGAGCAGCCGCGATGGGTTGCACTGGCACCGATGGTTGGAAGCGTTTATTCGACCGGGGCTCCAGCGGAATAGATGGGTCAACAGAAATAACATGACCGCTTGGGGCATTTTGCCGACGAAGGCGGAGATACCCGACACCCCCGACG
This sequence comes from Candidatus Poribacteria bacterium, assembly GCA_027296925.1. Lineage (GTDB taxonomy): Bacteria > Poribacteria > WGA-4E > WGA-4E > PCPOR2b > JAPUIP01. The sequence goes on from JAPUIP010000526.1 coordinate 3,221, forward strand.
AACTTTCACTGTACTCTAGCGAAAACTACTACGCGGTGGAGGGTGTCTGTCACCTGCGCCGGTTCACACTGCGGATGGACGGCTTCGTCTCCATTCATGCGCCTTATGCCGGAGGGGAGTTGGTCACGCATCCCCTAGTTTTTTCGGGGAAGGAGCTTGCTCTTAACTACTCCACCTCGGCTGCGGGCAGTGTCCGGGTGGAAGTTATGGACGTAAATCACAAACCTCGAAAAGGCTTTGAACTTGAGGCATGTCCTGAAATTTATGGCGACGAAATCGAACATGTCGTGGCTTGGAAGTCGCAGCCCGATCTGAGTTCATTTGTCGGACAGCTAATCCGGCTGCGCTTTGTGCTTAAGGACGCGGATTTGTACGCCCTTCGCTTCAGACCATAGCGAGGTCGGGTATCAGTGTGGGGCAGCAATGAACTGCGCTGGTGGCGCAATGAGGGTCCGTTTGGAAATTGGGATCGAAAAGCACATCACCATAAAAGGAAATTGTGATCGCTTCTTCTTATCATACCAGGTGCATTCGATGTCCGACGACTCCGCGTTTCCTCCAGTAAAAAGGAGCTTGCCTTTCAAGGGCAAATGCGGTATATTTTCAAGCAACTGTAGTGGTCAAGAAGATAGCTTACATAGGCTTGTTTTCACGGCTGGCTCACCCCCTCTTGGTCTCC
>JAPUIP010000527.1 GCA_027296925.1 Candidatus Poribacteria bacterium
AGTAGTATCGTCGTTCCCTGCTTGTTAATCTGCTGAAGGATCTCGAAGATCTGCTCAACGATAATGGGTGCAAGCCCGAGCGAGGGTTCATCGAGAAGGAGGAGGCGTGGGCGTGACATCAACGCACGACTAATCGCGAGCATCTGCTGTTCACCGCCGCTCAACGTGCCGCCTTGCTGCCTTCTTCGCTCACGCAAGACCGGAAATAAATCGAAAACTCGATCGAGATCTTCTCTGATAACGGGCGTATCCTTCCGAAGAAATGCGCCGAGTTCGAGATTCTCCAATACGGTCATATCAGGAAAGATCAGTCGCCCCTCCGGGACTTGAGAGATTCCGAGCGCCACACGCTTCTCTGGGAGGGTATTTGTAATATCCTCACCCTCAAAGGTAATCGTGCCCTTAACAGGGCGGTGGATTCCTGAAATGGTCATGAGCGTTGTTGATTTGCCAGCGCCATTTGCCCCAATCAGGCACACCATCTCCCCCGCTTCAACGTGAAGCGAAACGCCTCTGACCGCGCGAATGTTGCCGTAGTATGTGTGAATGTCACGCAGTTCAAGCATTGTAAGATTTTCCGAGATAGGCTTTAATCACCCGCGCATCGTTCTGGACCGCTTCCGGCTTGCCATGACTGATCTTTTCGCCGTGATCGAGCACGGTCACCCAGTCCGAAATCCGCATGACCACTTTCATGTCGTGTTCGATCAGCAGAACCGTAATGCCTTGCTGACGAATGGCATAGATGAGATCCATGAGGTGCTGCGTTTCCAGCGGGTTCATCCCCGCAGCAGGTTCATCCAGAAGGAGGAGTGTCGGTTCGGTGGCTAACGCCCGCGCGATCTCAATTCGCCGCCCATCCCCATACGAGAGATTCCCCGCAATCTGATCGCTATACCGCTCCAATCCGACAAATTTGAGTGCCTCCAACGCGTATTCCGTGATCTCCGCTTCTTCTTGACGCTGTTTGTGATTACGGCGGATTGCCGCCCAGAAGTGACTCTTTGATCGGCAGTGTCTCCCGATTTTGATATTATCCAAAACCGTTAATTGCGAAAACAGTCGGATGTTCTGAAACGTCCGCGCCATACCGATTGACGTAATCTGATCCGGACGCAGCCCGGTAATGCTTCTCGTCTGTAACTGAACCGCGCCTGCCGTCGGGCGCTCCAGCCCTGTAATACAGTTGAACAGCGTTGTTTTCCCTGCGCCATTGGGGCCGATAAGGCTGGCGATCTGTCCTTGCGGCACATACATATCAATCTGTGACAGGGCAATCACGCCGCCAAAATGTTTACTGAGGTTGGTGATTTCCAGAATTGGTGTGTTCGTGTTTTCTGATTGAGCATTCATCGCGGTTCCGCTCATTTCGGTGACTCGCTTGATTGCTTGTTCGACGGCTGCTTGTGAAATTTGCATGGCTGCGGTTTGCTTCCTAATTTCATGAAAGGGTTGGTCAGAGCTCTTCTCACGCCCTTTAGTCTTGTTCCCGTGAATCGATTGCCGCGCTGGCTGACTATAGAATATTCCATCATGCGGAAAATGTCAAGCACTCTTTCAGTGACAACGCCGGCTGCAAAAAACAGGTGTTGACAGAGAATTCGCCCTATGATAAGATTGTGAAAATGAACATGATAAACGGACGCTTTGGAGGAAATTATGGCAGATCGATTAGCAATTGAAGGTGGAACGCCGGTCATCACAAAACCGATTCCCAGCGGTGCCCATGGCCCCAGTGTTATCGATGACCGTGAGGTGAATGCGGTTGCTGAAGTGTTGCGCAGTGGTAAACTGTTCCGGTTTGTTGAGAATTCGAATGTAGCCGCGTTTGAAAAGGAAGCCGCTGCACGACTCGGCGTGAATCACACTCTGATGGTCAACTCCGGCACAAGCGCGCTGGTCTGTGCGCTAACAGGCATTGGGGTTGGTCCGGGCGATGAGGTTATAGTTCCCGGCTACACGTTTATCTCAACGGCGGCAGCGGTTGTCGGTGTGGGGGCTGTTCCCGTAATCGCTGAAATCGACGAATCACTCGGTATGGACCCCGCCGATGTCGAACGGAAAATTACTCCCCACACGAAGGCGATCCTTCCCGTCCACATGCAGGGCGTGCCGTGTCGTCTCGATGATCTGATAGCGCTCGCACAGAAACATAATCTCAAAGTGGTCGAGGATTGCTGTCAATGCGTCGGCGGGCAGTACAAAGGTGCATATGCCGGTACGTGGGGGGATGTTGGCGCGTGGAGTTTCAACTATTATAAGGTGATCAGTTGCGGTGAAGGAGGTATGGTGTTTACGGATGACTACGATGTTTACGAACACGCTGCCTTCGCCAGCGACCCGGCGATGCCGATGTGGATGAGCGATAAGGAGTGGCAGAATCCACCGTTCTCGCGTCAGTGCTACCGTCCAAGCGAAATCATGGGCGCGATTGCGCGGGTGCAACTTTCAAAAATTGGGGACATTCTTAGCCACACCCGTCGGCTCAAAAAGGCGTTCCTTGCGGAGCTGGATGACCCGAAGGGATATATCCCACAGCATGTCGATGATCCAGACGGCGAATGCGGTATCAGCGCCGCGATCATTATTAAAGATCCAGCGCTCGCTCCCAAATATACCGAAGCGCTCAAGGCAGAGGGGCTTGGCGCCGGCACGGCGTACAACGAAGGTTTCCCCGATCGCCATATCTACTACTATTGGGATTCGATCCTGTTTAAGCACTCGCCACACCCATCGGGCTATCCGTGGAAAGATCCGGCATACAAGGGGAATGTCGAGTATTCGCGGGATATGTGTCCTCAGACCCTTTCGATTCTTGGCAGAGCGCTCCGGTTTGGGTTCAATGTCAACATGCAGGCGGACCATGCACGATTGATGGCTGCGGCGATTAATAAAGTGGACGCGGCTCTGGGATAGGTACGTGAAATGCGAACAGGGTACAAGGCGAAGGGAGTGGGTGCATTTGATGAGGTCATATTTGCGGGGATGGGTTGGGGTCGTGCTGGGCGTTTTTTGGATGCTGTCTGCCGTGACCTCTGCCCGTGAAGCGGAATGGATAAAAAAAGCCGACATGCCAACCCAGAGGTGGGGGTTTGCTACCAGTGTGGTGAACGGGAAAATTTATGCAATTGGCGGGTCGCAGGGCTTGCTTCGACTTGCCTTAAAAACAGTCGAAGCTTATGACCCCGGATTCGCGTCCCAAGGCGTCGAAGCGACTGGAAAACTCGCGACGGTATGGGGGCAACTGAAATCGTCGCCATAAGCGGTCCGTTTTGTCACGGACTTTCGTCGAAATGACGCGATCAGCGAAATCAACATGGAGGGAGGGCGATGATCTATGGAGACAGGAAAAGAGGAAAAAACAGAGCAACAACGCCATTCAGCGGAGTTCATGTTCGCTGAATTCCAGTATCTAACAACCTCGTTCTGGCGCAATGAAGAACTCGGTGACAGGCGGGTGAATCTGTTTTTGGCACTGACAACCGCTGTCATAACGGCATCCGTCGCCGCGGCGACCCGGGGTTCGGACAACACTTCGACAACAACCTCCTCGCTAATCTGCGGCGGATTGCTAGCGGTGTTGCTGTTTGGGATATTTACACTGAAGCGGATTATCCGACGAAACCTGGATACCGATGACTACAAGCGGTCTGCCGATCGCGTCCGAAAATATTTCGTCGAAAGAGACGCTAACATCGGACCATACCTCCCCTTTGACCCCTATGAAGGGCTCAAACCCCGCGAAACAAAGATTTTGGCTTTAGGGAACGGGGGGCTGGAGCGGACCGTTGCGCTCCTGAATAGTTTCATCGCTGCCTCGCTGGTTGGGCTGATTACCGAGATCGGGTTCGATATCATGAGTCCAAAATCAAGTTCGCCAGCGTTCTCCCTATGGAGGATAGCCTTGATTGCTGTTGTAATGTTCGTTAGCGGTTTCATCGCCTGGGGTTTGCAAATCTCATTGGTGAAAAACTACTATGAGAATAGCCGGTGAGACCAGAAACTCTCACAAAATCCGCGCGCTCTCGAACTGCCAAATGAAAATCGGACGCCTGTTTGCCATCGTCATTCTTGGCTGGATCGCTTTTCTGTCTGGCTGTGGGACGCAAGCCCAAGAGACAAGCCCTACGGAAACTCTGGCCGCAGAGGCGCATTACAATTGGGGAATTGCCGCGGCTCGTCAAGGCAACTTAGAGCAAGCCGTTATGGAGTTCAAAATGGCTATTCGCGTCTCCCCAAACTGGGCAGAACCGTATTTCCATCTCGGAATCGCCTACGGAAATCAGGAGAAGCTGGATCACGCAATTGCCGCGTGGAAAGCAGCGACGCACATCAATCCGGATTTTGCTAAGGCACACTACAATCTCGCCCGCGCATACGCACTGAAAAATCAGAAGGATTTAGCGATCCAAGCGCTTCAGAAAACGGTAGCACTGTTGGATCGGACAGCCATTCAAGCCGCGAAAACGGATCGCGCGTTTGAGAAAATTCGCGAAAGTCCCGAATTTCAGAACCTGATCAACACCGTTGAATAATGAGGCTCATGTCAACAATTAAGTGCATTCAAGCAATTTTGTGCGATTGCGTTGCCCCCTCTGTTTTTCCCCCCAACTTTGGGGGTAGACGGGGTCGCCCAGACCAAGAAGGGGCTATCGAAGCAGCATAACGACTCACTTTGCACGTTTTCTTAACATGAGTCGAAATTTACGGGACAATTGCTATGTCTGAGTCCGAGCCCCAACTGAAACCTTGTCAGCCTCGTGAAGGCTCGGTCATTCGTTCACGCGCCTGACGGGCTAGTTCTGCCAGATGCCCATCGTTCGCCATGACCTGCTCAAGATGCCGCCTCCGTTCCGGCCCAGCCGTACGAACCATTTTCTCGCCATATTTTCGGTCGATCCAGAAACGCGCCGATTTACCGATGTATTCGCGCAGTTCTGCCAACCGATTGTCGGGATAACGTTCACACAGGTTCATGGTAAACATCCGCCGCCGAGTCCCACCGCCGAATGCCGCGTGTTTGGTATTGTGGTTGAACATCACGACATCCGCCGGCTGGGTCTCAAAGGCGACCGCCGGTATATCTCGGCCGTGAATGCCCCAGAGGTCTTGACTGTCCCGAATCTGTTTGGTCAGGCGGTCGGCATAACCCTCGCCCAGGCGATGGCTGCCGGGAATCACGCGAAGCGCGCCCGTATCACGGGTTAAGGGGTCAAGGTAAAACGCGATTTTGATGTGCATCGGATCCTCTAGCCTGTGTCCTCCGTCGGAATGCCAACCCGTGTCGCCAACGTAATAGTTGCCATCGCTGCCCAGATAGTTGAAATCATCCCCCAACAGAGAAGTCGCAATTCCCAAAATTCGGGGGTCGTCCAGCAGAGAAGAAAGCACTTCACTCTGATCGATGAACGGAACGATACAGGAGCGGGCTGTTCCCTCATGTGGTTTCCCGCTATGGCCCCCGCCGTGTGCTTCCCAAACGGCTTCAAACTCCCGGTCGATTTCATCGATTCGGTCTGCTAACAGTCCGGGAAAACTGAGGTAGCCGAAGGTTTGAAAGAAATTGATCTGTTGGTCCGTGAGTTTGAAATTCTGTTTCTTCATGGTACACCTCTTCCTTTGTGGAGTATTGATCATGAATGTTTCGGCTCCGCGAGCACGACCAATTGTTCATGCCGGCGATTTCAGCTTTCCCTCATAGCACTGATGGTCCCAGATGGTTGCCTGGAACCGTGGGGTGCCGCCGGTCAATACGGCGATAGCGTCCTTGCACGCATCGGTGAAACAGCGTCGGTGACAGAAATCGGTGCCGCCGGCGATATGTGGAGTCACCAGCACGTTTGGGTGATGACGGAACCAGGCGTCGGAAGGCGGTGGTTCAGGAGCGAAGACATCGATTGCCGCCGCAATCTCGCCAGCCTGAATGCGGCGCCACAGGGCCTCCTGCTCAACCACAGCCATTCGCGTGACCAAAACCAGCAGCGCGCCGTTGGGCAGAGCATCAATCACATCACGGCTGATAATCCCCTGCGTTGTCGGCGTCGGCGGAAGACCGATGACAAAAATCTCACATGACTCTGCCAGGTCGGGCAAAGATTCGGCGCGTTTGACACCATACCGAGAGAATACCTCGTCGGAGACAAACGGATCGTAAACCCGCACCGAACATCTGAAGGGCTGCACCAATTCGGCATAGCGACGATTGATACTGCCGAACCCGGCAAGCCCCACGCGACGACCTGTCAAGTCACCATATACAAAGTTTGACTTCTCCCAGGGTTGTTCCTTCCACTTCCCCTGGCGCACCAGGTACATGGATTCGGGAATATCGCGTATGAGATTGAGGGTCATCGCAAGCGCAAATTCGGCAACGGAAGGCGTCATACTGCGGGAAGTATCGATGAGGGTAATGCCTCGTGATTCCAAGAGGTCGAAATCGACCCAGTTCGCAAAACGATTATCAAAAGTTCCAGCGAACACCTTTAGATTCTCGGTTTGATGCCAGTGTTCTGATCGCATCGCTGGACGGTACCAGGGCCCCACAACCGCGCCGTCCGCTTCCTTCATGGAGGAAAGGAACTGGTCTAAGCCCTCCTGTTCCTGACCGCTTTTTATCGTAGCGATGTCAACCTGACCGTGTGCACGAAGCAGGTCACAGCCCTCACTTTGGTAATGCCGCGCAATGTGAAAATCTTCTCTCAGTAAAACAGAAAAACGCATGTTCGGTGCCCTCTGCTGTGATTTAAGTGTCGGGAGAGATAGCCCTGAGAATTGAGCAATCTTCGGAGGAAACAACCATTGCTTTTCGATGCTCCGTTGTATCCGGCAGCCAATCGAGCGAAATTCCTTGTATACATTGACACACAATCGGTTATCCTAAGACGCTAGACCATCTCCCTTTTTGCTGTGTCAACTTGATAGTTGATGGCATTTTTTCTGTTTTGGCAAGTTATTATTGAGTTCCATTTGCGACGGTTTCCTTTCTGAGCCCTTCGCGGGACCGGAGGAGAGAGAAGCGCAAGTTCGGCTTTACGGGAGGACAAGGACCTTCACCGAATTGTATCGCTCCCGATCCGCCGCGACAGCAAATGCTTCGTTAATTTCATTGAGGGAGAAACGATGGGTGATTAGCGGAGTCGGATCGAGCTTTCCTGCGCCCAGGAGATCGAGCGCAATCTGAAACTCCCTTTTCCCGTCTCGCCTTCCGTAACAGAAAGACCAGGTAATGCTCAGTTCGCGGCTTCGGGCAGCGCGAGTGTTCAGCGTGAGCGAGACAGTGTGGCCGCCCACCATGCAGATGCGTCCACGTTTGGCAGCAATTTCTGTGGCTTGCTGAAGCGTGGGCGCGGCACCACCGACAGCTTCAAAGACGACGGTCGCACCTCGGCCATGAGTCCACGCCTGAACCGCCTCCACCGGATCGGTCGTGTCAACATTGATGGGAACGGCGCCCATCATCTCCTGAGCGAGTTGCAGCGGACCGTCGGGCTTGCCCAAAACCGCTACCGATGTTGCTCCGGCGATATTGGCCATCTGCGCGATAGTGAGTCCGACCGGACCGCTCCCGATTACGGCGACAAAATCGCCGGGCTGCACCGGGACCATCGACAACGCATGCACGGCGACGGCGTAAACCTCGGTCAGCGCGCCGGCTTCGAAGGACACGCCGTTTGGAAGTGTGTAGACGTTATCTTCGGGCGCAACCATGTATTCGGCGAATCCACCGCCAAACGCCGCACCGCCGATGTGGATTAAATTTGCGCAGATGTTGTAGTTTCCGCTGAGGCATTCCGGACAATCGTTGCAGGGAACCGTAGGCTCGACGACAACTCGATCACCGGCCCGGTGTTTGGTCGCGCCCGCTCCGACGGCGACCACCTGTCCCGTCAGTTCGTGCCCGCCCGTCCGGGGACGCTGCGCTTCTCTGGCTTTGGCGTGGTAGCCGTGCAGGTCACTGCCGCAGATGCCTGTCGCTCTGACTTGGATTAAAACTTGACCGGGGCTCGGCGCTGGATCTAGCAATGTCTCAAGGCGTATATCTTTTCCGCCATAAAATCGTGCGGCTTTCATTTGCTCCTCCGGAGTTGTCTATCGTCTATAGATCTAAACGGCGTCTTCGTTTTTGATGCGCCTTTGACCCCGAATAACGCGCCAAATCTGCATTCCACGTCAAATTCATCATTGTGAGAGGAATCAGGCTGTTGTGGGTTGGTCCTGCTAGCTTTTTTACTGACCTTCAGATTGGTTGAACCTCGATTCACTCAGGGGAGCTAATGCAACAATTGAATTTCAGATTCTTGCCAGTCGGCAATTAGGCTCTTCAAATTCAGAGAATTAGACAACTTTAGCCGAGTTTGGAACCAGATTAATTTACCCAAAAACCGTAGCATTCTGGACAAATTCGCACGTCAGATCGCGCCGCTTAAATCCCGCTGCTTCGCCACATCAAGCAATTGGGCAATCGTCCGATTGGCAAACATCTGATGAATCTGTTCTTTGGCTTGGGCCCATTGGTTATGGACCGGACAAGGGTTGTCGCCGCCACAGTAGGGCAAACCAAGCACACAACCTTCAAGATAGTCGGGACCTTCAATCGCATTGATGAGCTCGTGCAGAGTCATCTCGCTAGCGGGTTTGGCCAGTCTAAATCCGCCACCTGGACCCTTTTGAGAGTTCAGCAGTCGATTCTTGACCAGTACTTGGAGAATTTTACCCAAAAAATGGTAAGATAACTCGTGCTGCTCGGCGATTTCCCGGGTCAGCACGTATTTCCCCTCTGGAGCGGCTGCAATATATAAAAGGGCTTGAAGCGCGTATTCGCACGCGCGTGAAAGTAACATCAGCATCACCTGCCTTATCATGGAAGAATCCGGTATTCAGAGCTTTTATAGCTTAATCCAAAGATGTGGGGCTTGTCAACCCCAAAAATACCGTTGTTAAATCGTGACGGTTTTCCGTGACTCCATTTTTCGCGAACAAAATCCGAAGTTACCTTCCTAAAGTATTTGAATTGTATCAGATCTTGGGAACATCAAGGGAATAGGTGTCGCTTGAGATTTTATATCAACATCAAAATTCACGAGACGGAGCAAGTTTTGATGCCGAAAGAAAGCCATTTGAATAAACGCGAGGATAAAGTCAGTCGGCGCCGGTTTCTGGCGTATTCCACTCGATTTGTGGTTGGGGGATGCGGGCTGGCTGTGATAGGTTGCGGTGAATCTGACGACGACGCAGACATTCTGCTGCCAAGCGAACCAGAAAATCCAACCCAACCGGTATCAACACAAGATCCGGAGAAAACTCAGGAAGATCCGGAAGAACCGCCGGAACCCCAGTTGCCTCAAGATGAACCGGAAGAGCCACCCCCCGGCGTTGAGGTTCAAATGCGTAACGCACTCAAGCAGGTTGGCGGGGGTCAGAAAGTCAGCGATCGGGAAGTTCTCGACGCGCTCAATATCGGAGAAGCCCTCCTTCTGGTGCGGGTAGACAAGGAGACCGTCGCGGCAAACACGATTATCTGCACTCACCAAAGATGTGAAGTTGCTTATAACGAAAGGCGGGAACGTCTGGATTGTCCATGCCACGGTTCACGCTATGACCTGAATGGCAAAGTGATTCAGGGGCCTGCCCGGCGACCGCTGAAGCATTTCAAAGCGACCATCCATGAAGATTCGGTGTTCCTTGAGGAGGCCTAATCAATCGGTATCAATATGAAATATGCGCCCCTCGGCTGGGCGGTGGGACATGCCGGCATCGTTCAGCGTACGGTGAACGGCGGTCAATACTGGAAGCACCACGAAACGGACACGGGCTACGACCTTTTTGCCGTCTCATTCATCACCAAACGGAAAGGTTGGGCCGTCGGGCACTACGGTATAATTCTCCGAACTACGGACGGCGGATTCACGTGGGAAGTGTCATCAAACTGTGTCACGCAGAATCTCCACAGCATTCTCGCGTTGTCCGAAGATTAAGATTTACGCTGTTGGCGCCAAAGGCACCATCCTGCGTTCGACCGATGGTGGCATCACATGGGAGCCGGAGCATACCGACCTCGGAGTCGATTTTTACCGAATTGTCCGTGCGCAAGATGACAGCACACTCTGGGTCGTTGGGCAATGGGGTGTTGTGCTGCGGCGAAAGCCTGATGACGC
>JAPUIP010000528.1 GCA_027296925.1 Candidatus Poribacteria bacterium
ATGCAAGGGGCAATGAATGCAACATTGACGGCAGGGATTCTACGAATGGCAGCCCAAGCACAGAGACAACTTTCTTCTGCACAACTACTGGGCGAAGTCAATGACGTGCTCAAATTGCAAATGGAAGAAGGCATGAACGTCACCATGGTCATCGGACACATCAATGCAATGACCCAAACGCTCACCCTTGCCAACGCCGGTCACCACGCCCACCCCTTGTTGGTACGCGATGGGACAATCGAGCCACTCGTCGCTAAAGGAATGCCGCTGGGCATGATGGCGGGTATATCATACCGAGAGATTGAGTTTCAGCTCCAAAGTGGCGATGTGCTGGTGCTTATGACTGATGGGATTATTGAAGCCAAGGATAGCTCGGGACAGGAGTATCAGGATACTGACCGTCTCCAACAAGTCATCGACACGTTCACCGCCGAGACTTCGGCAGAGGCGATGGTTTCCGCCCTCATCGATGACGCAACAACCTTTGGGGTGGATATGACCGCAGAAGAAGAGGACGATATAACCGTTGTCGTCGTCAAAGTGCTATGACGATTTACTTTGGCTCACGAATGAATTTAATAAGCAATCTGAGAAATCGTCTTCCGTTCCTTGGCGGCTTGTAGGCCAACCATCGCCTTGAATGTGGAATGGATTTCACGAGTGTTCTCCGTTGTCGTATGATGTTATATTGTCGTGTCTTTTTCGCCCCAACATCCGGTCGAGGGCGTCGGAGGACTGATAAATCAGGGCTTCGGGGTAATGCTGGAATGGGTGGAAGTACTCAAAGGTCAAATAGCCCTGATATCCCACCGTGTGAAGGGCTTCCATCACCTTTGGCCAGTTCGTCGTCCCATCCAGAAGTGTACGAAAGCTCTCGATGCTGAAGTCCGTTCCCTTCTTGCTGTATTCCTTGAAGTGGACGTTCTTAATCCTTTCCCCAAGCAGCGGAATCCAGTGTTCCGGAAACATAAACGGCATGATATTGCCGGTATCAAAGTGAACTCGGACGTACGGACTATTGAAACTGTCCACAAATTCGATGATGTCGGGTGGACTCATCAGATAGCCGTTGAAGAAGATATTCTCGATGTTGAGATAGACACCCGCTTTCTCTGCAATGGGTAGAAGTTGACCAATCGCCTTTCTCGCCCGCTCGTCGCAGACCTTGTAAGGCACGACCTCGGCGTCCTTAATCCACGGGATGTAAACCGCGCCCGGGACGATGAGTAGATTCTCCGTTCCCAAATGCGTTGCGGCATAAATCATCTGGGTCGCAATTCCAATGCCTTTCTCCCGCGTTTTAGCCGAATTCGCCGTCAGTGGATACGCCCAAAAGAGGAAAGAACAGAGTCCGCTGATATGGATGCCGATTTCCTCTGCCATCTCTCTGATAGCGGCCAACTCCCCCTCTCCCGCCTCCGGCGAAATCTCGCCCTCAAGGTTGTAATTCAATTCAACCGCATCGAAGCCAGCGTGTTTTGCCAGTTGGAGACACTCGCAAAGACTCATCAGCTCTGGGTAGGGAAACGCCCAGAGATTAATCGACTTTGCCATGTCATACCGTTTCAGAGAACGCTGTTGCATGTCTATTTGAATTTCCTCCTGGTCTTCGCCCGACTTTTTGATAGATCTGCTGACACCCGGAATAAGGGAGAAGTCTGTTTTCACATTCCGGTAACGATTCGTGGGCGCCAATGATCAAAAATCCCGCAGGTTTCAGTTTTTCAACGATTTTGTTGAGCATTTCGAGTTGCAGGTGTTTCTCGAAATAGGTGAAAACGAGATTCCGGCAAAACACCAGATCAAATTCCCCTTCCGGGAACTTAAAACGAATATCCTGCGCTCTGAATTCGACACCCGCCCTAAAACAGGGTTTCAAATGGTAATCGCCGCCGGATCTGATGAAAGCTTCCCTGACGAATGCCTGCGGTAACTCCTTTATACTCCCTTCCTGATAAACGCTTGCTTTCGCCCGCTTTAAATTATGTGAATACCGGTCGCTTGCGACAATTTTGAGTGATGATTTATCTGACAGTTCAGGCGGTATGGTCAGATGCCATAAGATTTGCAGCGTGTAGGGTTCTTCTCCGGCGCAACACCCGGCACTCCAACATCGGATTTCCGCTTCGTTCGTCTCCACCGCCCGTTGGGCAAGGACTGGAAGGACACAAGCCACTAAAGTTTCAAAGACGCTTGTGTCCCGATAAAAACGGGAAATGGTGATATAACAAAGCGAATCTAGGGTGTTCCATTCCGCCTCGTTATGTGCTAAATATGTGCGATAGGCAAAATAATCCTTTAGATCTAAATCCAACAAGCGGGCTTTGATGCGTTTGCAAACCTGTCGTCGGACTTTGCGGAACCCTTTCCATTGGTAGCCTAACTTTGGCAAACACCACTGTAAAAATTCGACGCCACGCTGGTCTGTCATTTTTCAACTTCACCTCTGTGCTATCAATTTCAATGGCGTACCCCACTTTTCCGAAGATCTGGCCCGCCATGATGTCGTCGGCATCGAAGCGGTCGGGCGTTTGAGAGTTGCAATGTCTCTGGCGCTGAATTGGAGTCTGAAACGTGGTTTTTGAAGGTGGTAGTGCTATACATGTAATGCTTTGTCGAGATTGTAATGACAAATGAAATACTTTATCGCGCCAATGTGATTCGCCAGCTTTTTCTTAACGAGAGCGATTTTCTGACCAGACGAGAGACTCGATGACTCAACGTGCAGTTAAACCGCTCGATGTGATTGGTAATCCTAAAGCTTTTTGACGACTAAAGTTGCTTTTGTGGAATCACACCTTCGTATGCACCCGTCAGTCTGTATAGAAAGTCGCATTGTTTCTATAGCTTTCTGGTATGGACTTCCTTCTGGGCTTGTGCACTAATTCGACCGCGGTCTCCGACATGGAATGCGATGATTTGCTGACTTGATATCCCTTTTGACCCGAGCGTCAGTCCATCGCCAGCAGCCCTCCGTCTACAGCCAGTGCCACGCCGGTGATGCATCCCGCTGCGGGCGAGCACAAGAAGGCAACCGCACGACCTATGTCTTCTGGCGTACCTCGCCGACGCAAAGGGACGGCGTCGTACAGCTTTTCATTGATACTGCCCACGGCGGGAGCGGTTGTCCCCAGGACGTGGTCGGTGTCCATGTGCCCTGGTAGCACCGCATTGCAGCGAATGCCATGCTCGCCAAGGTCAACGGCCATGCTCTGTGTCAAACGAATAACACCCGCCTTGGCGGCTCCGTAGGCGGTATCGCCTTTCCACGCGCGTCGACCGTGGACCGATGACGTACTCACGATACAACCCCCGCCGCCTTGCGCGACCATCGCAAGGGCCGCCTGTTGGCTGCAGAGGAAGAAGCCCTTGAGTCCCACGTCTAGGTTCTGGTCCCAGTTTTCCTCGGTGAGCTCTAGAAAACCCTGACCTGTGCCTCCGTAGGGGTTGTTTATGAGAATGTCGATGCGGCCAAACCTTTCGAGATACACCGCGAACATCCGTTCCACTTGCAATGCATCGGAGATATCTCCCGCGAAAAATTCGGCTTCCCTGCCACACGCGCGAATCCGGCGAAGGGTCTGTTCGCCATCCTCATCGAGTGTTAGGTCATTGATTCCGACGTCGCAACCTGCTTCGGCAAGTGCAAGTGCGATGCCGCGTCCGATCC
>JAPUIP010000529.1 GCA_027296925.1 Candidatus Poribacteria bacterium
ATGGGACGCTTATAGAATATGGGACGCTTATAGACGTTCTGTGAGATTCTTATTTTGACGTTTTGGTGCCGATTTTCGGCTGATTAAAACGTTGCTCAGGGCAACTGAGGAATGACCTCCTTTGCCATCAACTCCATCGACCGACGCATCTTGGGCTTGTCGTCCCAGTCGTGGGCGATCATCAACACGGTGCCGAAACCGCCGGTGACATCGTAGAGCTCAAAAAGTTTCCGCGTTACCGTGTCAACGCCACCGACGATGGCGATGTTGTCGATGATGTACTCCGCGTCAACCGCTTCGTCCGGCATCTTGGGGTCCTGTTTCAGCAGGTCCTGCATACCCGCGAGCGACAGCATGCCGCGCAGGTACACCAGCGACTCGGCGAACGCGCCGTTCAACGCATGCTCCCTGGCTGCCTGATCCGATTCCCCGACGAATATGCTGCGGGAGATGCGCCATTGCGAACGGTCGGGTTCGTGTCCGCCTTCGGCAGCGCCTTCGCAGTAGAGCTCCCACTGCCGCTTCACCTTGTGGGGAGGCGCAATATTGATGCTGATCGGAATGAAACCCCGCTGACCGCTCGTTCTCGCGGCCATCGACTCTTCCCGGACGATGCTCATCGCAATTGGCGGGTGCGGCTTCTGGTACGGCTTCAGCACTTTCCCTAGCCCAAGTTCCCCAACCTTCTCGCCAAGCGTGACGTTCCAGTAATCCCCCTTGAACTCGAACGGGCCATCTTCTTGCCAGAGCTTCAGGACGATGTCCATCGCCTCCAGGGTCATCAGCCCCTGCGTCCTCGGGTCCGGCAGGTCGAAAAGCCCCCAATCGGTCGGTACGCCGCCCTGTCCAAAGCCAACGTTGAATCGACCTTTCGCCAGATGGTCGAGATAGGCCAGTCGGACAGCGACGTTGGCCGGGTGATGTTGGGTGATGATGGTCACGCCGGTGCCCAATCGGATATTTTTCGTCTGCGGCAACATGTTGGCGATGAAGACATCATTGGACGGAATCGGCTCCCACCCGGCCGTATGATGCTGACCTATCCAGGCCTCACTGAACCCCAGTTCATCTGCCCAAATGACGCACTCCGCGTCCTCTTCAAAAGTCTGTGTCCGGTCTTTTTCCGGTGGATGCAGCGGCATCATGAACATGCCGATCTTCATAATTCACCTCTCAGGAGTTGTAGATTCGGTGGCGCATACTAACGCGATTTGTGATGTCCATTTATTTCAGATAAAGTCTAATAAAAAGGCGAACTGACTATACCACGACCGATAAAGTTTTGGCAATGATTAAAATGCGGTAGCTTTCGTTGCCCACTCTCCCATTATACGCATCCCCAATCGTATACGTCAACAGTATTTCAGCGTGTCTTTTTGTGCTTGACGGGAATTTTTTAGTCTGTTAGAATGAATACTTCATAGCTATCCCTATGAAGTATTTTAGCCACAAAGAGGAAATTCACCCATGAATCGCCGACACGACCAAGTGGTCTGTACGGGTGCAGCAAAGTCTTCGGCGAGGCATTGGCGAGACATTTTTCGGACACCTACGGTATCTCCATTATCTGCCTACGCATCGGTGCCGTTACCCGCGCAAACCGTCCCGCATCCTCTCGCCTTTTTTCGGGATGGTGCAGCCAACGTGACATCGCACAGATGGTGGAAAAGTGCATCTCAGTCCCGCACTCGTGCGGTTGGATACCTTCTTCGTCGTATCAAATAACAAGTGGAGTTACCGTGATATTTCACACGCCCGTGATGTGGTCGGATTTGAACCACAGGACGCGGCGGAAGACCACCGTGAATGAAGTGTTGCGGTAATATGTCAAGGAGCGTACAAAATGAATCGAGATACTCTGTTTCACCTTTTGACAGAAGAACAACGCCAACACTTCGAGGAACAAGGTTACCTCGTCGTTGAAAACGCTTTGTCAGAGGATACGGTCGCATCGTTGACAGATGCCATCGATAGACTTCACGAGAAAGTCATCGAGTCAGGAAAGACTACCCCCAACAAACCGTGGGGGTGGGCAAACTTTCTCGGTGAAGATGATGCTTTCCTTGATCTGCTCGATTGCGAGACAACGTTTCCCAAGATCTGGGGAATTATGGGCTGGAACATTTTTCTGTACCACGCGCATCTGCACATCAAACCGCCATCCCTTGACACAGAGCCGGGTGCCGGGTGGTTGGAGTGGCATCAGGACAGTGCGCGAATGAACGTGGAGATAAAAACGAGGCCGCGTCCACGTCTGTCGATGAAGATCGGCTACTTTCTCACCGACATCTCTGAACCCGGCAGAGGCAACTTTTACATCATCCCCGGGAGTCACCTTTCGGATGAACGACCACAGGCACTCTCAGAGGTCGGTCGAAACCCACGCGAGGGAATTTCCAATCAAGTGCCTGACGGAGCGATTCCTGTGTGCGTGAAGCCGGGCACGGCGGTATTCTTTGACCGTCGCCTCTGGCACTCTCGTAGCCCGAACCATTCCGAGATGACCCGTAAAGTGCTGTTTTACGGCTACGCCTATCGTTGGATTCGTCCCAAAGACAACATGACCGTCGAACACCTGTATGAGCGAATCGACCCGATTCGTAGACAATTACTCGGCGCGGCGGTTAGAAACGACGGTCGGTTTGCGCCGACTGATGACGACGTGCCACTGAGGACGTGGCTGATTGAGAATCTGGGTGAACAGGCCGTGGCGGCAATGGATTAGCGGCTATCATTGAGAGCGTTACAGACTTTTTTGCTCAAACGACGACAAAATCGCACGACGAAAACTCTCCATCACGTCGCAGAAGGTATCGGGCGCGAAATGAATTGAGCACTGAATTGGTGGCCTGGCCCCGAAATGAAATGGTCCCGGGCTTCTATAAAGGAGGGTTGATAAATGTCTCTGACGAAAACACTCACACGATGGCTGATGATAGTTATGCTCCTGTCGGTGGATGGGCTGATGACGCCGGCGGCGAACGCCGCTCAAAAGCCAAACATCATTTACATCATGGCTGACGACCTAGGCTACGGCGACCTGGGCTGCTTCGGACAGGAAGTCATCCAGACCCCGAACATCGACCGGCTCGCCTTTGAAGGTATGCGGCTGACCGACCACTACGCTGGCAACACCGTCTGCCGTCCTTCTCGGCTGTCACTGTGGACCGGGATGCATCCGGGACACACAGCAATCAGTTCCAATGCGGGATATCACTTCGAGCTCAGCGAGACCACAGTGGCGGAGTTATTGAAGAAAGCCGGCTACGCCACCGGTGGCATCGGTAAGTGGGCGATGGGCGGCGTGGGCAGCGGTGGTCATCCGAACGAGCACGGCTTCGGCTACTGGTTCGGCTACCTTGATCAGGGGGACGCGCACAACTACTACCCGACGCACCTATGGGAGAACAAGACGAAGTTTCCGCTGAACGGGAACGTGTTAATGGAGCACCCCCAAGCCCGTGGACGGGTGGCAGACAAACGTGTCACCTATTCGCATGACGTCATGACTGAAAAGGGGCTGGCGTGGATTGTTGAGCATGCCGACCGTCGTTTTCTGTTTCATTTCCATTACACGATTCCCCACGCCAACAACGAGGGAGGTCGGGTCACCGGCGACGGCATGGAAGTCCTGTTCTGGCGCTTCCGCGACAAAAGCGCCGTGCGCTTTGGCGACTGGAAGGCCGTACAGCTTGAGCCCGACAGCCCAATTGAACTGTACGACCTTCACAATGACATGGGCGAGGAACATGACCTTGCCGACCAACATCCTTTTCTTGTTGCCGATTTGAAGGCAATCATGCAAAAGGCTTACGACCCGCCGCAGTGGAAGAAGTAATTGTCGAGTGGGCATTATACCTATGTGTGTTAAGTTACCCCTAACTTAGAATAATGACCAACCGTCCTCTAAATTAGGTGTGAAAATACAACCAAAAAGGTAACTGATTTCTCATCAAAGGGAGCGAAACGATGGCTGAGAATCGCATGAACCTTCTCATCCTGATGGACGACGAGCATCGCCGCGATGCGCTTCAGGCAAAGGGACACAAGCAGGATACGCTCGTGAACGTGTCACTCCGGCAAATATACAGGAATTTAATCCAGATTTTATTAATCTTCTTGTTCGGTTTTGGATTGAAACCAGGCGTTTGTAGGGCCGACAAGTTGCCAGTTTTTCTCGGTCAAGGACAGATGTGTGGTGAAGTCAGCCGAACGAGTGCGATTCTCCAGTCGCGGCTCACGTCGACTGCAACTCTGGATTCAACCGGAGATCTGCCCGGCGCGGAGGGAATTGGGCGGTTCGAATTGGCAACCCATCGTGATTTTACCAATTCATTGTACACAGAGTGGATGCACGCAACCGCTGATTACGATTTTATTATTAAAACCAAAGTCACAGATCTCCAGCCGGGAACACGTTATTACTACCGTCTACAATATGGTAAGAGCGAAACCGCTATACGTGTCGCAAGTACCTCTACCTTCAGAACACACGCTGAAATCGATAGTGCAGAGGAAGTTTCCTTCGTCGTTGTGACAGGTATGAATCACTATTACTTCCACTACGGCAAGTATGACCCCGCGACAGCTTACAAAGGTGATGACAAGTACCTGGGCTATCCCGCGCTGGCGACGATTCGAAAAATAAGACCGGATTTTTTTGTTGGTACTGGCGACAACGTCTATTTCGATGTTCCCCGCGCGAAGGCTTATAACCGTAACATTGAACAACGAAAACAACCTCTACCCTCAAGCCACGGAGGACAGGAGGTTCTAACTGAGATGGGGATGAGAAAAAAATACCACGAGCAGTTCGTCCAACCCCGTTTCATCGAACTTTTCGCAGAGGTACCAACATACTGGCAGAAAGACGATCACGATTACCGGGTGAACGACTGTGATCCGCACATTGATTTCCCGATTTCTCACGCGTTGGGTGTCCGCAACTTCCGCGAGCAGTTGCCCGTCGTAGATCCGAGAGACGAAAATGCTGAAACGTATCGGACTTATCAGGTCAACCGTCTTTTACAGATCTGGTTGGTGGAAGGCCGCGACTTTCGTAGCGCTAACGCTGCGCCTGACGGACCGGAGAAAATGCTCTGGGGCGAAAAGCAGTTAGCCTGGCTGAAAGAGACTTTAATCCAGAGTACTGCGACGTTTAAAATTCTCATCTCACCCACACCAATGATAGGTCCTGACGATGCCACAAAACGAGACAACCATGCGGATATAAATGGATTCCGTCATGAGAGAGATCTATTTTTCGCGTGGTTACTCGAGAACGGTTTTTTGCAGAAGCACTTCTACATTGTATGTGGCGACCGTCACTGGCAGTATCACTCCATTGACCCCAGCGGTTTTGAGGAATTCTCCTGTGGCGCTTTGGTTGATGCCAACTCTCGTGTTGGCCGCAGGCCCGGCGACGAGAAGTCTTCGGACCCGCATTCAACCATCGTCCAACCCTATTTCCAAGAACCTGCGTCAGGCGGTTTTTTGAAGTTCATCGTTAAACCCGACCCACCTCGTCTTCAATTTATGTTCTACGATGAAAACGGAGTGGAGTTATATCGTCATGACAAAGATTGAGCGATTCAAAACTGACGCCAGTCAAAGTTCGCACTAGGGCATGAACAATCCGCCGCTGACATGAAGTGATTGCCCAGTAAAGTATTCGGCGGCATCCGAGGCGAAAAAAGCAACGGCGTGGGCAATATCTTCAGGTGTCCCCGTACGGCTGATAAGTCTGGGAATACCAAGCCAGTCCGAGGGCTGGTTTTCCTGGATCGGGATCGGCTCGGTTCTCTCCTCAGCCAACTGCCGGTTTGTGGGACCTGGCAAGATACTGTTCGCGGTGACATAAGGCACTCCTTTGTGAGCAATTCCCTTGGTCAGAGCGATTAAGGCTGTTAAGTGGCAAAAGAACCACCACCCCGCCCGTAGACAGCGATGTTTGAGGAAATGGCGCAACTACATATCTCGGCGGATTGCCGAGCAATATTGTCAGGGACATCTATCGCGCCCCTGAAGCCGGGCGTTAGCCCGCCAGCGAGTGCAACGGTAGGTTGAAACTAATGTCGCGGTTTACGCAGAAGCAAGGACAGTATCTCGCTTTCATCTACTCCTACACCAAG
>JAPUIP010000053.1 GCA_027296925.1 Candidatus Poribacteria bacterium
TTCCAGATTGCCTTCGCTCATACTCAAGCTGTAGTCCATCAGAATGACTATGGATAAACCTTGCGTTGAATTCTCTTGAGTCGAGAGCTTGAAAGGCAGTGAAATATCGTTCTCTTTAATCTTGAAGTTTTCAGCATAGAGACCAGTCAGAGGGTACTCTTGGGAATGAACATAGACGTAGCAAGTGACCCGTGGATACCGATTGACATGGACATAGCGAATTTTTGCACGAATGGCGTCAGGTGTTTTCCGGGCGCGGGCTGTGATTTTATCTAAAGCAATTCTAACGTGTTTTCTGACATTTTCATCCGCATCGTGCTTCAAAAATTCCAACCGTTCCGTAATATTCGGTTTTCCAACCTCGCCGAGCGCCCATACACAGCTTGCGCGAAAGGCGGGCTCTGAGTGACGGAGATTGATAAGGAGTGTCCGCCAACCTCTCAGATCCGCCCGTTTGCATAAGGCTTTTGCCGCATTCGCGAGGACGCGGTTGTTTGCCGATCTGAGGCTGTCAACTAGCATAGGCGTAACGAAGGGGGCTGAATGTTGTTCTAACGCCTCGATGGCGTTGGCTTTAACGCGAACATCCGTATCCGCCAGAAAATGTCGAAACACCGCCTCGTCACCACAGATTTGACCGATGAGCAAGGTGGCATGAGACCGAACACGACTATCCTTACAATACGCCGCGGCGAGCAGCATCGCCAAAGCCGCTTCCTCATTCGCGCTGTTTTCGACCTGTGCAAGCATTCTCATGTAGAGATCTGGCGATGTTGTTTGAATCACTTGCATCATATCGGACAGCTCTTGGGATGGCCGCGCCTGGAACGATTCCAGCATTGTCAGGTAATTTTTATCCTGAGGCAGTCCTGTTTTCGGATCGCGAAGCGTAAAGTCGCGCAGTGACGCCAATAAATCCGTCACCGTCAGCTTCCAGACGCCCATTTTTTCTAAAGCTTTTTTGGCGTTTTCGGCGACGATTTGAGAAGCATCTGTTTGGGCGAGCTCCTGAAGTTTACCCATCAGGCTGGCTTCTCTTACCTCTCCGAGCATCCACACTGCACTCGCTCGCATAAGTTCATCAGGACTATCAAGCATTTCCAGTAAAGTTTCCAACCCTCTCGGATCGCCGAGCGCATAGAAAACACGTCCGGCATTGGCGCGAGTACGATTGTCGAAATCGCTCAAATGTGGCTCTGCGAGCAACTTAGCCACCCTTTGCTGTTTGTGCTCTTTGATACCCCACAAGAATTCAAGGGCATTTGCACGGACCCGGGAGTCGCTATCTTTTAATGCTTCCCGGACCATGCGCAGATTTCCCGAGAGCTTGACGATTGTCTTCGTCACCTTGGACTTCACTCGTTCGTCATCTGTCTCTCGTAATATCCCCATCAACAACTGTGAAATATCTCTCCCCTTCGCGATCTCCTCCAAAATCCCAAGCCCCTTCAACGAGACATCAGAATTCGCTTTCCTGATGAGCTTAACCGTGCTTGCAATCACACTATCATCCATCCGGCGTAGCGCTTTTCCAAGCGCAAGCGCTAGAACACTGGGCGTGGAGTCCTTCCACGAAGGCAGATTCAACATGATCTGGAGGCAGTCCTCGGTAATGTTGAGGTCTTTCATCCACTTGGTCATAGTCTTCCGCCTGGCATCCGTCTCGCTGGTATTTGAAGCAAATTCGATGATGTACCTGAGGACGTCACGACTCTTCAATTCGTACAAGACTTCAAAGACCACCCGTCCCATGTGCCCTCCGCTTGCATCGGACAGCAAAAAATGAACAAGCATCGAAAAATCTTCGTAGCTCAAGTTTGATATGATTTCGCGGCTCTTTTCCAAAATCGCTGAAGGGGCCGCCTGACAGGAGGTCGCAATAGCAGCAAGCACTTCAGGCTGCTTGGAGTCTTTCAGTCGCTCCAGCGCAGCCACCCGCTGTTGTGTTGGCGTCGTGGGGCTCTTCAGAATTCTAATAAATCGCGAGAGTCGTTGGGCTTCCATAGGTGTGTGACCATTGACGATTAGAAGTTAATGTAGCATCTGAATAGCATCAGGTTCAGGAAGAAGCAAACACTTTCATTCGGTGTCTATCCTGCCATATTGGCAATTAACCATTGCAAATCCCGCTCCAACTGGGAAAATAGAAGTTTAAGGACCATGACCGCCGGTCGTAACGAAATGATAATCATGAACAGACCAACGATAATCTGCAGCGGTGGGCTTATCATAAAGACGTTCATCTGGGGAATCGCCCGACTGACTAACCCCATGGCAGCAGAGGTCAGGAACAGGGTAACGAGCACCGGCGCACCAATGCGAAATGCAACAATAAAAATATTGCCGAATAAATTCAGCAAGCGGCTGCCTAAATTCATTGAGTAATGAAAGCCGGCGAGGGGCACAAAATCGAATGTCTGGATTGCGGCACGGATGAAAAAATGGTGCCCACCAAGTGACACGAAAATCAGCAGTGCGAAAAGGTTATATAATTGAGATACCAGTGTGCTTCTCTCGTTGATGTTCGGATCTATTACCGCTGCAAGACTGAGTCCCATCTGGAAGCTAATCATCTCTCCGGCAAACTGAACCCCCGTGAAAAGCAATTGGGCGGCATATCCGATGACAAGTCCCACCATCAGTTCGCGGATAACGGCCAGAATGATTGCAACCGTTTCCCTCGGCGGCGCGAAATTTTGGACCGTCAGCACCGGAAAGGTAATGAAGCTGATCGTCAACGCGAAAACGACTTTAAGCGGGGGCGAAAAAACGCGATGGTTGAAGAACGGCACAAAAACAAAGAGCCCGCCCAGCCGAAAAAAAACCAGCACAAATCGAACAAAGTAATCAACGGAGATCAGGAAGTTCGGCATCACTGGACGTAACGATAGAGGTTGATGATCAGATCCGTCGTAAAACGGTGCATGATTTTAATCATCCACGGAAAGGTGATCATGATCACGATAAAAACAGCGGTGATTTTCGGGACAAAGCTGAGGGTCATCTCCTGGATCTGGGTTGCCGCTTGGAAAATGCTGATCAATACCCCCACCACGAGCCCGGTTAGCAAGGGGGGCCCCGCTAACATGAGTATCAGTTTTAACCCTTGTCGAATAATGTAGATAGCGGCTTCAGGGGACATACACTTTAACCTCCTCTCTGAAAGCCCACAACGAGTGAATGAACAAGCAGGCCCCAGCCATCGATCAATACAAACAATAGCACCTTGAATGGTAGCGAAATGGTGATAGGCGGCAACATCATCATCCCCATTGCCATCAGGATACTCGCAACCACCATGTCAATGACCAGGAATGGGATGAACAGCACAAACCCAATCGTGAAAGCGGTTGTCAGTTCGCTGATAATAAATGCCGGAATCAAGACGTGAGTTGGTGTATCCGCCTTTGTTTCGACTTTTTCCAGCTTGGCTAGATTTTGCATCAACTGGAGATCGCGAGTTCTTGTTTGTTGAAAGAGAAACTCCCGAATCGGCTTGAGGGCATTCTGAAACGCTTCCTGTTGCGGCAGTTCGTTGGCGAGATAAGGTTGGATCGCCTGATCATTGACCTCCTGCCAAACAGGCGCCATGACAAAGAACGTCAAAAAAAGTGCTAGACCCGCAAGAATCTGATTCGACGGCATCTGCGGGGTTGCGAGTCCTTGCCGGAGAAAAGAGAGTACAATGATGATTCGCGTAAACGAGGTCATCATAATCAGGAACGATGGTGCCAGCGAAAGAATCGTTAAAAGAAAAAGGAGCTGGAGCGTCGTTGTAAACTCTTTCGGATCATCCGTCTGCCCAATGCTGATATTCAAATTGGGCAAGGGCAACGTGAGTTGATCCGGAATCGCAGGGATGACTTGCGCATCACAGAGTGGGACGAAAAGCGATAAGATTCCCCCACATAACAGAATGAAAATGTAGACATGCTTTTTCATTGTCCTGTTTTCCTGCCGAAACGCTGGAAGAAGGATTCGAATCCACTTTTCAGCCGATTCTCAAAGAGCGCGTCGCTTTCCAACCACTGGTTGACCATATCCATTTCATGGTCTTCAAGGGTTGACAGATAGGAGATCTGCGTGTTTGTTACGCCGATGACATGGATCTGATCCAGGACCTGCACGAGGCAGATGGATCGATTGGAGCCAATTGTTTCCTGAAATAGCAAATTGATCGGTTTGCGGCGGCTGAACTGTTTGCCCGGCTGCATCAACTTTTTCATAAGCCAGACGCAGATGAAAATGAGTCCGGCAATGACGACAAGCCAAAGCACCATCTGTAAACTGATCTGCCAAAGACTGGGGAGTTCCAAATCGTGCAGTTGGGCGTCTCCCGGCGGAGCGGAATCACGACGGCTCTGGCCCCAAACGAACCCATTGAAAACGAGGAAGCATAAGTAAGTGCAAATGACGATCGGCTGAATGAATTTCGGCCAACTCTGGCGGGACATTCTTCGTCTTCGATTGAGAATGTCGCATTGATAGCGCATCATTCCTTATTTACCTAAGTTTTTGATTAACTCTCCCGTCGTCACGATACTTGTAATACGCACGCCCAATGAATCCTCAAATAGGATGACTTCGCCTTTAGCAATGAGCCGATCGTTAATAAACACGTCCACGGTTTCACCTGCCATTTTGTTGAGTTCAATAACAGAGCCGGGGCCGAAGTGAAGCACATCACGGATGGTTTTTCGCGTTCGCCCCAGCTCAATCACCACGTCCAACTCAACATCCATAAGCAGTTCGAGGTTATGGGGCTGTATTTGCGGCTCATCCAGGGCTGTATCCCCTTCTTCCAGGGAAAAGTCTTCCATCAGCTCTAAATCATCGCCTGTGTCAACGGCCGCCTGCGTTGCCTGCTCGGCGTTCTCCAAGAGTTCCGATAAATCGCCCTCGTCGAGATCCAAATCATCGTCGGATAAGGCCTCACTGCTCGCAAGAAGAGCTTCGAGATCGCCTTTATCTGTTCCTGCCATCGCTACTGTCTCCTTTGAGGTGCTGGTATCACCGTGCTCTTGTGTGAGCCCTTACCCATTCCATATCATCCGCGATTCAGATTATCTTCGTCAATTGCACTTATAATTTTAACGGCATGTCGCCGACCGGATCTTCCCCACTTGCCTATGAGTCTGGGTTTGTGAGCGACTTCAACAATGATCGGGTCGATAATCTTTCTGTTTTGGACCCGCACATCCAATTCCAGGACATGGCCCACTTCTAATTTAACTAATTCACGAAGTGGAATTTTGGTCGCTGGGAAAACCGCACGCAGGAGAACGTGCATTCTGTCAATATTCTGCTGAATCCGCGGTCGATACTCCTGCTCCTTGCCTGTCGCCGTACCGTCCGCCGCGAATAGCCATTCATCAGAACGCGCTTCTGAAAAAGCAAGTTCAATCATTGTAAATGGGTAACAGATGCTAATCATCCCCGTCACGGGCGGAAATTTGACAGAGAGAATGACAAGCATAACCGTATCACTTGGGGAAACGATCTGGACATAATCGGGTTCGGTTTCAATTCCCTCTAACTCGAACCGGATATCCTCTTTTGCTCTTTGCCAGATGGTGCCAAGATCCCGGATGATGAGTTCGATCAACTGCTTCATAATCTCCTTCTCGATCTCCGTCATGGCGCGACGTGGAACAGACTGACTACCCCGCCCCCCCAGCAGTCTTTCGATGGTTGGAAAAACCAAATCAGGACTGATTTCCATCACGACCGATCCACGAAGGGGATGCATTGAGAGCTTGCATAGGCACGATGGATCCGAAAGTGACATGATGAAATCTGAATAGGTCAGTTGCTCAACCGTATCACACTCAACATCCGCCAGCGTTCGCATCAGGCTGGAGAGCGAGGTACTGAATCGCCTGACAAACTGCTGATGCAACATATTCATTGCCCGGGTATGATCTTTGGAGATTATCCCCGGCCCGGAGAAATCGTACTTTTTATAGCGCCTTGAGGGAATGGCAGGTTGTTTGGCGGCGGGGCTATCTACCGCAGGATCGATATCCCCTGTATTCACTGCATCTAAGAGGGCGTTCACCTCATCTTGTGAGAGAACTTGCTCGTCTTCTGGCACAGTTATCCCCCCCTTTATTGAATGATATATTCGCTAAAATAGACCTGCTTCACCGAATCTTTCTCAAGGAGTTGGTTGATTTCTTCTTTCAGGTAGTTCTTTAACGTTTCCTTTTCTTTACTGTCTTGCAGTTCTGCAGTCGTTTTTGAGGAAAATACTGTGATAAACAGATCTCGCATCTGGTATTGAAGCACCTCCGAGTTTTCCATTTCTGCTTTTACCTTGGATTTCCCGAAAACAACGTGGACCTTGACACTCAGGAATCTGGTGGCTTCTGAGTCGGCAGTATTGACAACAATCGGGGGCTCAAAGGTATAAACGGGGTCGTCTTTTTGGGGTGAAGCATCGGTATCATCCGCATCCGCTACCGAGCCGGACCGTTCCAGTGCGGCGGCGTCCCCGTCGAGATCCCCTTTGAAGATCAACGTGACCATCACCACAGCAGCGATCGTCATCACGAACATTGCCACAACGTAGATGAGGATCTCCTGCATGAGTCCACCGCGTGGTTTTTGGGGCGCTTCTTCAGATCTACTTTCCTTTTCTGGGTTTTCCTGCATGAATATTACCTCAAAATTGACAGCAATCCATAAAAGCAGATACTCAGAGCGGGGCGTCGGCTCCCATCATTGAGCGGATTCGGGAGGACCGGCTTCACTTGAGTCTGAAGCA
>JAPUIP010000530.1 GCA_027296925.1 Candidatus Poribacteria bacterium
CGGGGAATCGAATCGGGCCGGATGAAACCCGCTGTCGAACCGGAGGTGGTCCGGGAAACCGCCAATACCATGCTTTTTGATGGGAAGCACTGCTTTGGGCATTACACCGCTCGCCAGGCAATGAAGCGGACGATCGAAAAAGCAAAGGCGGCGGATGACTGCAGCGCGAGTCTCATCAATACCGGGCACATCGGTCGGTTGGGGCAGTATGCGGAGGAAGCGGCCCGCGCGGGGTGTATCGGCATCATCACGGTCGGTAGCGGCGGGAAGAACCGCGGAAGTACTGTACCTTTCGGCGGTGCCAGCGGCGCAACGGGCACCAACCCCATCGCGGTCGGTATCCCAACCGGTGACGATTCGTTGTTCATCATCGATTTTGCGACGAGCATGGTCGCCGAAGGTAAAATCCAGGTTGCCCGAAGCAAGGGCGCAGATCTCCCAGAAGGTCAGATCGTCGACAAGCACGGTAATCCGAGCGTCAAGCCAGCGGACTTTTACGACGGCGGATTCCTGCTGCCATTTGGCAGACATAAAGGGTATTCTCTCGGGCTACTCATTTGTCTGCTCGGCGGGTTGGCTGGAACCTTCGACGTTGAGAAGGGCAGGATGGGCGGCGCGTTTATGCAGGTGATGAATATCAACGCATTTACGCCGCTAGCGGAATATCAGCGGGGCGTCCGTGCATTCCTCGACGGCATCAAGTCCATACCACCGGCGCCTGGCTTTGATGAGGTGCTCGTGCCTGGCGATTTCGAGTATCGCTCTCGTGTCCAGCGTTTGGCTGACGGCATTGAGTTGCCGGATACCATCTATAATCAGATTCAAGAGTGTGCGGAGAAGCTGAATGTGTCGATGAGCGAGGATGCGGTCGAAGATGCCGACGCTGAGCGATACAAGACATGATGCGTGAAGTCAGGTATTCGGCATTGGGAATGGGCGCATATCTAATGCTCAATACCTGAGCCCCGTCAAATCCAAAGTAACAGCGCATTAGATTGTCGCTGACTGGCGAACACGCTGCGCAAGCCTGGAAGGATTCAAACGACCATGCCCCGCGTTGAACTGGAAATTTCCAATCGAGTTGCCAAGCTGACCTTATGTCGCCCGGAAGCGCTCAATGCGATTGATCAAGCGTTACTGCGTGAATTTGAGGAAGCACTACATCAAGTGCGTCAGTCGCCGGAGGTTGTGGTGCTTGTGACCCAGGGCAGCGGGCGGGCGTTCTCAGCGGGCAGCGATTTGAAGGAACTCGCGCAATGTACACCCCAGCAGGCGGCTGAATTTGAGTATGAGCACGGAAGAGTCTTTGCGCAGCTTGAGACGTTGACGCAGATTACGGTGGCTGCTTGGCGTGGTCATGTCTTGGGCGGTGGACTTTTCCTGGGCGTCTACCACGATTTTCGCGTTGCCGCACAAGGCGCCAATATCGGGCTGCCGGAGGTCGCACACGGTTGGACGCCGCCGTGGGGCGTTTCGCGATTGGTCGAACTAATCGGTCAGCAAGGGGCCAAAAAGCTCATGTTGTGTGGCGGGCAATTTGACGGTGCCACAGCAAAACAGATGGGTCTGGCAGATGAAGCGTGGCCCGATGAAGCGTTCGCGACGGAATTGCGGGATTGGGTCGGGGCACTCGCCGCACGGCCGGCGGCCGCTTTGCGTGAGACGAAGGCGTTACTGCGTGAAATGCAGGTGCTGGAACACGCACACTGGGAACGGCGTTCAGTCGAGGCATTCCAAAAGTGCTACGCCACTGAACCGGCACAGCAAGCGGTACAGCGGTTCATAAGACGAAGGGCAGAGGCTAAAGGTAACCGTTCACAGACGTCCCTGTAGTTTGAAATTCGACAGACCTTCGCTTGCTCCACTTGAATGGTTACGGCTAAAGTAGATTGATGCAAGAGAAACGCACGGTCAAAGGAGAAAAGCTGCCCAATCTTGCGGTTCGGGGAGGCGTCGGGTTTGGTCTCGGCGGTGCCATCGGTGGCGCGATGTGGGTGGCTTTTGATGCGCCCCATCTTGGGTTTGCCACCCTGGGCGCCGTCGGCGGAGCATTCCTCGGATCAGCGCTCAAGGACCGGAAAAGGCCCTGGCTTTTAGCGTTCGCCGGCGCGATTGGGTTCACGGTTGGATTTTTCATCCCATTTTTTATCGTCATGGCGATTTGGGAACCGATCTTCACGGGGCTCTTCATCGGCGCGATAGCAGGCGCCATCGGTGGAGGTGTGCTTGGTCTTGCCTTAAAGCAGTGGAAAAAAGTGGCGTTCTTAGCATTGGCTGCTGCGATCGGGTTTGGCATTGCAGTGCAGGCAACCTGGGATGGCTTGCGAGGATTCACACCGCAAATCCTCGGTGGAGCCATGAGCGTAGCGATCTGGGGTATAGTTGGGGGCGCTTCATTAGGAGTCGCTCTGGGCTATTTGGAGACAGAACCGCGAAAATAGATCATTTCATCGTGCCGGAGGACATTCATGGATATTATCGGTAATCGCACCTTATCAGGAGTTTTCAGTACGTTTGCCGCTTACCATCCTGACAAGACCTACCTGATTTTTGAAGACCTTGAGGCGCAGTGCCAACAGTGGAGCTTTGCCCAGTTCGAGGAACGGGTCAATCAGACCGCCCGATGGTTACTGAAGATGGGGGTCAAGCGAGGCGAAGTGTTTGCGTTTCATGCGCCCAACTCCCCTGCCTTTGTGATGCTCGCCATCGCCGCCAGCCGGATCGGTGCAGTCATGGTGCCCACCGACTATCGTGCCACCGTCGAAGAGCTTACCTACATCATCGATCACTCTGAGTCGCGCCTCATCGTTACCGAGCCCGAGCCATTGGCGGTGGCACAGGCTGCGGCGTCGGCGACATCTTGCGTGCAGGACGTCGTCCTGTCGAGATGTGATGCGCCCAACGGCCATCCGATCTTCGAGCGCGAGATTGCCCAACAGGAGACCTCCCACCCCAACGTTGAAACCAGTGCCGATGATGTGGTCCACATGATATACACCTCCGGTACGACCAGCCGTCCCAAAGGCGTTTTGCTCACCAACAAGGCGTTAATCTACGGCGGCGAAGTTTTCGCGCGTGCCAGCGGACTGCGCAACGCGGATCGACACCTCATCTCATTGCCCGTCTTTCACGCCGCTGCGCAGTGCCATGCCTTCTGGCCGTCCCTCGTCTGTGGCGCGGGCATTGTGCTGTCGCCGCGATTTAGTCCCACTCGATTTTTTGGATTGGCGATTCGGCATCAATGCACCATGGCGGCATTGTTCGCCGCTCCTTTACGAATGCTGCTCGCCCAGCCCCCCAACGAACGCTGGCGATTCCACCAATTAAGGAATATCACCTTCGCCATTGCTTTGACCGAGGAGCAGTTCCACGATTGGGCGCGGCACTATGGCAGGTCGCTTCAGCACCTCTGGGGGATGACGGAAACGGTAGGCTTGCCGCTAATGAGCCCGCTTTACGGTCCTCGGAATCTGCCGGCGATGGGACGCCCCGTATTGGGCTACGACGTGAGAATCGTTGATGACGAGGGCAATGAATCCGCTCCGGGGGAGGTTGGCCAGATCATCGTTTCAGGGAAGCCGGGGCACACCGTCATGAAAGGGTACTTCAAGAATAGAAAGGCAACCGACGAAACGATTCGGGATGGCTGGCTGTACACCGGCGACAATGCGTATTACGACGAACAGGGCTTCTACTATTTCGTGGACCGGGGGAAGGATATCATTAAACGCGGCGGCGAAAATGTCGCTCCCAGCGAAATCGAAGCAGTGATTAAACAGATCGACGGCGTATCTGACGTCGCGGTTGTTGGCCTGCCGGATGCGATGTATGATGAGGTGCCCCAAGCGTTTGTGATTCTCAAGCCGGACGCCACGCTCGACGACAGACAGATTCTCGAATACTGCTCCAGGCATCTCACCCGGTTCAAAGTTCCGGTGTCGGTGGTCTTCTGCGAGGGATTTCCCAGAACCTCCATCGGGAAGATTCAGAAGCATCTGTTACGCGATCCGGACTGAAAGCAAGGGAGAGATTTCTGTTGACCGAAAAGTAGAAAACAGGTAAAATGCGGCCCGGATCAGTTAGTTCTAATGAAGTCCTCAACTTTTATCCGCCGATTTCGCAGATTCACGCGGATTATTCTTGGCAAGAAATTCGCGAAAATTGGCGCCAATTCGCGGATAGAATCCTTACTCGGTAGCCAATGCCAAACGTCCAATAACATTTTTTGAACGGACTTACGTTCCAAATTATGCAATGAAAGCTGCCGAGATTTTATGATTGGCAAGAGGAAACGCAACTTCAAGAAGGAGGTTACACTGAAAATGGACAGACAACGGTTAATTGAAAACCTCAAACGCCATGAAGGCATTGAGCTGAAACCCTATCGGGATACGGTCGGGAAACTCACCATTGGTATCGGACGGAACCTCGATGATGTCGGCATCACCGAAGGGGAGGCAGAATTCCTGCTTTCCAATGATATCGGTGTGGCCGAAGGAGAGGCACATGAACTGTTCCGTCGCTTCGACACATACAGTGATCTGCGACAAGAGGTGTTGGTCAACATGATGTTCAACCTGGGCCGGCCGACCTTGAGCCGATTCAACAACATGCGTGCGGCGCTCCTCGAAGATGACTTTGATCGCGCGGCGGATGAGATGAAGGATAGCCGCTGGTTTCGTCAGGTGGGAAACCGAGCCAAGGAGCTGGTCTGGCAAATGCGACACGACCAGGTGGGCACCCCGGACGACTGGCAAGAAGAGGGGTGAACAATAGTGTGATATGCTGACGGCTGTCGAAAGCCTTCAGCACACGAAACGCGGACCGTTGCGCGGCTTCTTTTGCGAGGCATACGTGCCGGTCCGTCCTGCCATCCCAATACCATCATGAGTCGGGCGTCAATGACCGGCGACGAAAACCCGTACGTCATTGACTATAAAACCGGCAATCCGGACTTTCCCCATCAGTCAACTGCCGATCAGTTCTTTGATGAAACACAGTTCGAGGCGTACCGTGCGCTCGGCTATCATATCGCCAACAGACTGCTTCGAGATGAAAAAGATATCGGGGAGTTTAATCGCCTTCGCACGGCCGCCCGGAATACGTCCCCATCCGAGCGTGGTGATGGATAAAGCGTCATATCGAGAAAATCGGAGACAGCGTGAACACGGCGGAAATCTTAGCAATCAATAATGTCTCTCTGAGTTTTGGCGGTGTCCGCGCGCTTGCTGATGTCAGCCTGCATGTCAATCAGGGCGAAATCTTCTCGATCATCGGTCCTAATGGCGCTGGAAAAACCTCTCTCCTTAACAGTATCAGCGGATTCTACCAGCCACAGCAGGGCACAATTCACTTCGCCGGGGTGAACATCACCAAACTCCCGTCTCATAAACGGGCTGAACTCGGCATCGCCCGTACCTTCCAGAATATTGAACTCTTCAAACACATGACCGTCCTTGATAACTTCATGCTCGGCGCCCATATTCACATGAAGGCGGGTATACTCTCCGGAAGCATTTACTGGAAATTCGCTGAAAAGGAAGAGGTCGAAATCCGCGAGCCGATCGAAGAGATTATAGACTTCCTTGAAATTGAACACATCAGATACCAGGCTGTTGGTCAATTGTCATACGGTCTTCAAAAACGGGTTGAACTTGGTCGAGCGCTCGCATTGCAGCCCAAAATCATCTTAATGGATGAGCCGATGGCGGGCATGACGATTGAAGAAAAGGAAGACATGGTGAGATTTATCATCGACATCAACGAAGAGCGGAACGCGACAGTGGTTCTGATCGAGCACGATATGGGCGTTGTGATGGACATATCCGATCGCGTCGCCGTCCTCGACTTTGGAGAAAAAATCGCTGAAGGCACACCGGACGCCGTCAGAAATGATGAAAACGTCATCAAAGCTTACATCGGTGGCGACATTGAGTTGGCTGTTGAGACTGAGGGAAGCGGATGATGGAACACGATACATTTCCTAAACTGTTACGCGAAAAGTCCTTGCGGTGGGGCGAGAATAAAGTCGCCATTCGGGAAAAGGATTACGGTCTATGGAACATCGTGACCTGGAAGGCATACTATGAACAGGTCAAATCCTTTGCGCTTGGGCTGAAATCCCTCGGCTTTGAGCGGGGCGAGCATGTCGCCATAATCGGAAATAACGAACCGGAGTGGGTTTATGCTGAGCTCGCCGTTCAATCCCTCGGTGGTGTCGTCATCGGGATTTATCAGGATTCAACCCCGCCCGAAGTCAAGTACATTGTGGAAAAATCGGATGCCGTTTATGTGATTGCCGAAGATCAGGAACAGGTGGATAAGCTCCTTGAGATTCAAGATGAAATCCCGCTCGTCAGGAAGGTGGTTTATTGGGACCCCAAAGGGATGAGAAATTACGGGGATGCGATACTGATCAGTTTCCAGGAGGTCCAACGTGCTGGCAAGGCGTACGAAAAATCGCATCCGGATCTTTTTGAAAAAGAGATCGACCAGGGCGGCCCCGACGACATCGCCGCGATTCTCACAACCTCCGGAACAACGAGTCTGCCGAAACTCGCCATGCTCAGTCACCGGAATATGCTGACGATGGCGGAGAATCTACTGACCAAAATGGACGCGATGTATCCTGCGGATGAGTATGTGTCGTGTCTCCCGCTCGCTTGGGTGGGCGAGCAGATGATCTCCATTTCGGGGGCGATGCTCATTGGATTTACAGTGAATTTCCCCGAAGCACCCACGACGGTTCAGGAGAATATCAGGGAAATCGCGCCCCACATCATGTTCGCTCCGCCTCGTATTTGGGAGGAGATGCTGTCTACGATTCAGGTAAAAATTGAGGATGCCAGTTGGCTCAAGAAGCTGATTTACAGGAAACTGATGCCAGTCGGCTATAAGATGGCAGATTTTCGGTTTGACAAACAGCGCCCCACGCTCAAGTGGAAAATACTCTATCAGATTGGACGTTTGCTGCTTTTCCGGACGCTGAAAGACAGAATTGGACTGCCGCGCATCAGAAATGTCTACACAGGTGGGGCCGCGCTGGGGCCTGATGTTTTCCGGTTTTACCATGCGATTGGGGTGAACCTGAAGCAGATCTATGGTCAAACAGAGATCGCCGGCATATCCGTGGTTCACA
>JAPUIP010000531.1 GCA_027296925.1 Candidatus Poribacteria bacterium
CGGGACCCTATCGAGCCTGATGCCCCTCGATCTCACGGCGGATGTCTCCAATATCAGGGATCTGTTGACGCGGGTTGAAGCAACCTTGAGCGATGACAGTGCGGAAATCGACTTTGATCGCTCATCGATTCAATTGCTGAATGCCGCGGGTGGAGTTGTCCCAGGCGCCCCGAATAACGATGACAGTACAAGAATTTGGTGGCAACTGGCCTCGCCGCTTTCGCGTAATGGCGATGCCGATGCTCTTTATTCAATCCGCGTGCAAGCTTTCGATGAAGCCGGAAACCTTGAGGACAGAACCTTCATGCTGCGCTACGATACGCAGGCGCCGACTGTGGATTCGATTCGTGCCCTTCAGGATGATGGCACGTCGGTTCAGATTTCGACCGGGACGGATGCGACACTTCCATTAATCACCGCTCCGATTAATCAACTCACTGTAACCTTCTCGGATGGAGAGGGAAGCGGAATGGATCTGCTACGCACGACAGTCAGTCTCGTTTCTCCGAGCGGGGCGCCGGTTGGCGCAAACCAAACCGATGATGGCGGCGGTACCGTTTTCCTCGCTTTCAATTCACTGCGCGCCGACGGTTCTGACGACGGGCGTTACCGTGTTCAGGTGACTCCAACCGACCTGGCTGGCAATACGTTTACGAGCCCCATCGAGTTTCAGTTTTTCTATAGCACGCAGAAACCTGACATCGTTTCGACGACACCCGCCGAGTTTTCATTTGTCACCCAGCTCACTACTGTTAGCGCAATCCTGCAAGACCACAGTGGGGAGGGAATCGATTTTGATCGTTCGACGATTCGTTTGAACGCCCCGGACGCATCCGAAATCGCCGGCCGTCAAAGGGCGGATGAAGCCCAATCAACGATCTTCTGGGAGCTCAATCAATCCCTGTCACGAGACGGGAGCGCGGATGGTCAATACACCGTCAGCCTGTCTGTTTTCGATAAGGCGGGGAATGGCCTGGCTGAAGGAAGGACATTCGTCTACGATACACTGATACCGCAAATCGTGTCTGTGACGGCAAACACCAATCCGTCGACGCCGATTCCTGCGGAAGGGCTAGCGGTAATCAATCAATCATTCACCTCAGTTGCCATCCAGCTTTCTGATGCAAACGCTCGAACCGCGGCAGTTAGCGGCATCGATCT
Organism: Candidatus Poribacteria bacterium; assembly: GCA_027296925.1. Classification (GTDB taxonomy): domain Bacteria; phylum Poribacteria; class WGA-4E; order WGA-4E; family PCPOR2b; genus JAPUIP01. The sequence continues at coordinate 1,162 of JAPUIP010000531.1, forward strand.
CGTCGGAACGGATGTCCGCTTGCTTGCCCCAGGGGAGGCACCGGTCGGCATCAACACCCGTGACGATGGGAGTGACACCATTACCGTCAGCTTCGCTCAACCGCGCCAACGTGGAACGTATACGCTTGAAATCACGCCGCGTGACCTCGCGGGGAACGTCTCAGGACACGCCATCGAGTATAAATTCAGTCTTGAGTTTGGCCGTCCAAGTGTTTCCGCTGTGACCATTGATGAACAGGCCACTCCTGTTGAGTTCGTGAATCAGTTGACTGAGATTGTCGCAACCCTTGTGGATGCCGGTGGCGGCGGTTTGGATCTGACCACAGACGGTTCAACAATCACTGTGATTGGGCCGAACGGCGAGGTGGAGGGCGATCAGAGCACGCGTGGTCAGAATCAGATTGTCTGGCGACCGCTGCAGATTGCGACGGATGGCTCCGCAGATGGGGTCTATACCGTGACGGTTACGCCTGTCGATAGCGCCGGCAGATCCGGTATACCCTCCCGACAACAATTCACGCTCGATACCCAGAAACCGCAAGTGGTTTCTGTGGCGCCAATAGATCTCACGCAGCCGGCGTCCTACGTCGGTCAGCAGATTACACAGATTACCGCTCAAATCACCGATGTTGGTCCGGCTGGCTTAGACATTGAGGCCCAGGGAATTCAACTGCAAGATGCTGCGGGAAACGTTGTCGCCGCCGACCTGACCAATGATGGGAACGCCCAAATCTTCCTGACGCTTTCTCAACCCCTTGCAACCGACGGCAGCGACGATGGAACGTACACGGTGGTTCTCGATCTGACCGACAGGGCGCGAAATCTGGAGGGGATTCAGCATAAGCTTGTTTACGATACCCAGGCCCCAAGGCTTGTCAGCACAGAGCCCGCCGATGGTTCACGCCGCAGCGATGACATTACAGTAGTTACGGCAAACCTGGAGGATCGGGGAGACAGCGGTATCGATTTTGCCGTATCGGAGTTGATGCTGCTCGATCCAAATGGCAATCCGATCAACGGCAAACAGAACAACGATGGGCGTGGAAAGCTGACCTTGCAGTTCAGCGGGCTAACGGTGGACGGCAACTACACCATCCGTGTCCAGGCGATTGATCGCGCTGGCAATGGAACAGATGCACCGTTCGAGGCCATCTTCCCCTTTTCGTCAGGCATTCCCGTTGTCGTTTCAACAGTTCCAGAAACCACTCCCGCAGAAAAAGCATTCACGAACGAGCCCCTCCGTCAGGTCGAAGTTGAACTTCAATCGGAGGATGGTGGTTCCAACCGTTCCACCATCACACTGCTTTCTCCCACTGGAACACCGGTTCCGGGACAACAAGTATCGGGAGAAGAAAACAAACTGATTTATCGGCTTTTCCGGGATCTGGCCTCCGATGGGTCTGACGATGGGACTTACACGATTTCGGTAACGCCCATCAATAGCGCTGGACGACAGGGAACGCCGGAACAGTTGACCTTCCTCTACGATACCGTCCCACCCGAAGTTGATACGGATACGGTTGCTCTGATTGTTGCTGACCCCGGCGTCAATAACGCGCTGAACGAGATTCAGGTGACGATTACGGACGACGCACCAAGCTCAGAAATCGATTGGGATGACCTCGACGATTCGTGGCTAACGCTTCAAAAGATTGGCGAAAACCGTAATATTCGCGGCACGATCTCCAGCGATAACCGGCAGATCGAAGACTCTCGCGCCAGCGGAACGCTTACACTCCGTCTGACAACACCGCTTGCCAGCGATGGGAGTCAAGATGGAGAATACCGCGTTACGATTGCTCCCAGAGATCGCGCGGGGAATACCCCTGAGGCGGTCGTATACGAGTTCTTCTACGACACCCTGCCTCCGGTGATCGACCTTGCCTCGTTGTTCATTAATGATCAGCCACTGATTGTTGATGCCAACGATCCGGATTATCCAACGCCGGCGAGTGGCGGCAGTGGTGTCGTAATCAGAGCCACGATGAGAGATGTAACACCCGATGGAAGTCGTGGGCTCGGTGTCGATCTGTCGCAATCGTCGATTACGGTGCGCACCCCAGATGACAGCGCGATTGAAGGCCGCTTGACGCAGAACGGTGCGGATAGCATCGAATTCAAGTCCAGCGCACTGCCAGTCGAAGGACTTTATCAGGTCACCATCACCAGCGTTGGACTCGATGAGGCGAACCTCGGTTTCCGACCTACCGATTCCGTTTCCACGATGTTCCTCCACGAGACGACCAAGCCGATTGCCGAATTGACCGATTTTGGCGGCGAAACGACACTCGAAGATGAATCGCTTCCAATGCAAGGGACGGCACGCGATCCGGAAGAAGGGGAGATTCCCGCATCCGGAGTCGTCCTCGTCGAGATTGTTGGAACGGGTCCGGATGACGAACCGATTGATCCGGTCGTTGCGGAAGATGAAAGCGAGGCCGAAGAGGAGCCGTGGAGCCGTTGGTCGCTCGATTTCCTACCCGCGCGTTCTGGCGAATACAATCTTGATATTCGTGTCACGGACCGTGCCGGGAACGTCGGCGTTTACGATGCGGTGACAGCAAACTTCTCGGTTTCGCTGAGCTTCAGAGGAGCGATGTACGGTTGGCCCAACCCATTGAGACAATCAAATCGCGATATTGCTCACTTCTCTTTCGATGTCAATATCCCCGGTGGCCAAGGAGCGCAGATTACTCTGAGTATTTATGACTTCGCCGGCGATCTGGTTTATGAAAAACAATTCAGCGAGCTCCGTGCCGGCAGAGATAATGATCAGATCGTCACGTGGGACTTGAAAAATCAGTCCGGTGCTGATGTCGCCCGAGGGGTCTATATCTTCCGTTTAGAGGCAGAGGATACTGTAACAAACAACCGCACAAACGCGGTTGGAAAGTTGCTTGTTGTTGAGTGATGAGAATCAGGAGACATAAATGCCAAAAAGACTGGAATTGAAATTCTGCTTAACCGTAATTTTTGCTATCATTTCCCTCCCGAGTTTGGCAGTGGATATTCACGAGGACGCCGGCACGACAGGAGCCGCCTTTCTCAAGATCGAAGGCGGTAGCCGCCCGATTGGAATGGGGGGCGCCTTTGTAGGACTTGCTAACGATGTCAACACAATATACTGGAACCCTTCCGGTCTGACATCAGTGAGAGACCGCGAGTTCACCGCCATGCAGAATTTCTCGATTGCGGATATCAGCAATCAATTCATTGGTTACACGCAACGCCTCGGCGAGAAAGGGGCTTGGGGAGCGAGCTTCCTCGGTGCATTCACGGAGATTGAACGCCGTCGCGGGCCAACGGACGAACCGGACAGTACGGTCACCGTCGGCGGTTTTGCCGTGGGATTGTCCTTCGCTTATGCCCTATCGCCGGAGCTTTCGGTTGGCGCGACTGCGAAAGGGATCTCTCAGCAACTCGATACTGAAGATTCGCTGGGTGCCGCCGCCGATGTGGGTGTGCTTTTCCGGCTTCTCGACAATCAACTCGGTATCGGGGTTGCAGCGCAAAACCTGGGTTTCCTAGATACAGAAGAAGACCTGCCGATGAACGTGCGTGGTGGCATAGCTTATCAGATTCGTACCAAGCCGAGTATCGCCGATCCGACGCCACCACGGGACCTTTTCGCCTTGGTGGCTGACGTTAACGTCCCGATCGTCGCGGGTTACCCAACCTTCCACGTGGGCGCCGAGAATTGGCTCTATGATGTGCTGGCGATTCGCGTTGGATATAGCATCAGCAAAGGGGAAAATCCGAGAAATGGCTTGACTGGCGGTATCGGGCTTCGTCGCACGGGAGAGGCCTCCCTTGAAAATATCAGTTTCCAGTTCGACTATGCTTTCGTCCCGGATGAGGACGTCGGCGACGCCCATCGAATCTCCCTCATTCTGCGATTCTAGAAGTTCTCCGAATGGCGCATCCCGGGAGGATTGACATGAACATCATTTGCACCGGAATCAGTTGTTCGGGTCGAAAAGAACTGATGGAAGATTTTGAATCCGTTTGCAGTGACAAAGGCATACGGGTTGGGTTTTTCAACGTCGGGGATTTCATGAAGCGGGCCGCGGCAGCATCCGGGGTGCGGTTTACAGAAAAAGTGCTTGACTCAGATCTCGCCGTCCTCTCACTGGCACGTCGATCCGCTTTCTATGAGATTGCCAATCTTGCACATGAGTACGATTACGCTTTCATTGGGCTACACGCTTGTTTTCGCTGGCGAGGCGTGCTTGTCGAAGGAATGTCGTTCCGGGACATCGAAAGTTTCCCAGCCGATGTGTTCATCAATGTTGTCGACAATCTCGCAGACATCGTTCATCGGATGCAGAATAATCCACAATGGGCCGGCATGCGCCGTGACGAGATTAACGTTTGGCTGGACGAGGAGGAATTTCTAACCAAACAACTCGCCAACCTCAAAGGGAAGCCCCACTACACTGTCGCTCGGCAGCACAACCTGGACAATTTCTACGATCTGCTCTTTTCAGAAAAACAGAAGTTTTATCTGAGCTATCCAATCACGCTCCTTCGGGAAGCGCCGGATCAGATTGAATCCATCCGCTCGTTCGGATTAAAGATGCTGAAGGATTTTATTGTTTTTGATCCGCTCTACATCAAAGATATGGAATTGGTCAAGTCTGCGGAAGCCGCGCAGAAGGACGCAAACGGGGGGAATATCACAACGATCAGCGGTATCGATCGGAATCTCAGTGAGCAGATTAAGACCCGCACCATCTCCAGAGACTACCAGTTTATTCACCAGAGCGATTTTGTTGTTGTCATCTATCCAACCGATAAACTCTCTCCCGGCGTTTTGAGCGAAATGAACTTTGCATCGCGGTATAACAAACCCGTTTATGCTGTATACTCCCATCAACGCAGTCTTTTCTTCGAAAATCTATGTGAGCAAATCTTCGGCACGGTTGAAGAGCTCGAAGCTTTCCTGAAGGATCAACGCCGGTGTTAGGTATTCGGAGCATGGATACCTGATACGACATGACAAACATGAAAATCGCCATTCTCTCGCGCGGCGCGCAAAATCATGCAACCCAGCGACTGCTTGAAGCCGCTCTCACCGCCGGTCATAGTGCACAAGTCCTTGATCCGTTTGGATTTTATCTGCATATTGGTGACAAAGGACCATGCATCTATTACGAAGAGACCAGCGCCGAAGATTTCGATGTGGTCCTCCCGCGTTTAAGCACGGCAACGGCGAAATACGGCGAGGAGGTCGTGGCTCACTTTGAATGGGCCGGTATTCCGGTGGTCAATCGAGCGCCGGCGATCGCCAATGCCCGGAACAAATTCCGAACCCTCCGTATCCTTGCCACGCGCGGCTTGCCTGTCCCGCCGAGTTTTACTGCGGGTTCGTCCCGTTTCGTGGACCAATCCGTCTGTCAGACCGGCGAATACCCCTTTATCATGAAACCGTTCGAGGGCACTCACGGCAAAGCGATTCTGTTGCTTGATACCCCCACATCACTGAAATCAGCGGTGGGCGCGATGTGTGATCTGTATCAAGACTACGTTATTCAGCCCTTTATCACAGAGTCAGCGGGAAATGACGTGCGCGTGATTGTCGTTGGAGGCGAGGTGGTTGCAGCGATGAAACGGACGGCACAGGCTGGCGAGTTCAGATCGAACATTCATCGGGGTGGGCGCGGGCAGCCGATCAAGCTGCACAGTGAATATATCGAGACGGCGATCCGGGCGACCGAAGCCATGGGCCTAGAAATTGCGGGGGTGGATCTGTTACAGACAGCGACGGGCCCAGTTCTTCTCGAAGTCAATCCTTCGCCGGGATTTGAGGAGATTGAAGCGGTCACGGGAGTTAAGGTTGCAGAGGCGATGATCACGTTCGCCGTCGAATATTGTCAGAATGCGAAGCGTCCACGCCACAGTCCGAAGTCTCTTTAATTATCCGGTCCACCGGCGTCGATCCAGTCTCTGATATTTTGAATCTCCTCGGCCTTCAAGGGCGCTCTTCCAAGAGGCATTTGAGGTGGCATAGCACCAGTAATGCGCCTGACGATGAGGCTATTGTCACTGTCCTCAGCGACAAACGCAGGACCACTATTTCCTCCGCGTTGGAAGTTGTTTAATGTTGTTAATAGTAACCCTGACGGTGGGTTAGATCCATGGCAACCCGGAAAGTTACAGTTCGCCTCAAAAATCGGGAATATGTCGTTTTGAAACGAGATCACCGGCTCCGGCGGGGGTTGCTGGGGAGGCGGCTCCGGCGGGGGTTGTTGCGGAGGCGGCTCCGGTGGTGGCTCCTGGGGAAGCTGGCCATCCGGTGGTTCTTGAGGGTCAGGTACATCGGGTTGGTCTTCAGGTGGATTTTCCACATCAGGTAGATTGGGATTGCCCGTCGGTGGATTTACGGTTGGTGGATTGTCGGCCGGTGGATTCGTTGGTGTGTCGGGTGAGGTGGGGTTCATGATGTCCTCCACTCTCACTTCGCCTTCGTCCCCGCAACCCGCGCCGAGAAGAAATAAAGCGGCAAGACTGCTTACTCCAATTATAACTCGAAAAAGACGTGAATAGTCCACGGTTCTTTCCCCTTTCAAAGATTTCCCGTGATGGTGTCACCGTTTTCTGCCGGCGCTCAATTCGCCCAGAAATGTGATAATGTCAGCCAGATCTTGATCTGATAGCAGATCTGCTGCAAAGAACGGCATCACAACCCCCCCTTTGCGAACATAAGCGGCGATTTTGTGCTTTCGTTTTTCGATGTCTTTAGGGGGCTTTGACCGAACCAATTGTGATCCAATCCCCGCCTTTTTCGGCGTCGGGTGACAATCGTTGCACGCTCGACTGAATAGCTTCCATCCCCGTTGCGAATCCCCTTTCATCCCGACAATCTTATCGGCGGCGGCATTCGCAGCGTCTTTATCCAGCATTTTCATCTGAAACTGTGGGCCGTTGTTATCGCCGGAGACGGACTCAAAATAAGCCATTAAGGCTTCGGCTTGTTCGGCTGGAATCGCAGTCGGATCGACTTTATCCGCGGGGATGCGCTGCAAGAAATGCTGATAGCAGAAGCCACCCCCGCCGGCGGCACGTCTGAACATATCCCCTTTAATCATGCCGCCTTTTGCTTGACCACGGTGCGGTACACCGACAATGCTGTGCCCGGAACGGATTTTTCCGTCGGGGTTCACTGCCTCGTCGAAATCAGCATGGCAATCTGCACAAGCAAGTCCGCTTACCTTTGCCGGTTTGCTGTAGGGATCAAGCGTTCCCCCGAAAAGAGGGGTCATAGAAAAGCTCACGTCCCATCTGGGCTTTTTCGGACATTTCTGCGCCTCCCAAAGCCACAAATGAGAGCATCAAAAATGTATAGCATCCAAAAGAAACAGCTTTATGCATCAGAACCTCCCTAAGTCAGTTGAAAAAAGCCTTTGGTGTTTTTCTGAACTCCAACAATTGGGGGAAATTCCCCAAACAAGAAGTTCGTCGGGTGAGCGCGGCCCACCCGACGCGACTATTTGGAAATCGAATGTCGATAACTTATGGCTGGGCGAGGTTCCCTGTCCAACCAATCTAAAGGTTGCAACTTGGGTTAGTATCAAGTGACCTTCGTTACACGGCGCACTTCTATTTCAAAATCAGCATCTTGCGGGTTGCGGTATAATCTTGGGTCCGCAAAGTATAGAAGTAGACACCAGAAGCGACGGGTTCACCGGCGTTGTTACGTCCATCCCAATATGCCGCCGCTTCTCGCGTCGTATAGAAGCCCGCTGGTTTCAGCCCGAGATTCAGTGTTTGCACAACACGACCAAACCCATCATAAATCTGAATCGTGATGTCCGCAGGCGCTTTAAGTTGGTATGGGATCCACGTCTCTGGGTTGAAGGGATTCGGAAAATTCTGAGCCAGCAACGTATCCGCCGGACGGACATCACCAACAATCAACGGTAAGCTCAGATAAGCTTTTTGAATGTCAGCGATGTCAATGCGGCGTTGGAAGGGGCCTGAGACAATATTTCCACCCTCATCCAGCATGGTGATTTCCAATGTCTCACCGACTTCAACAACACGCCTTCGGTTGAGGTCCGCCCAGACAGCGGCGAAACGTCGATCATCGCTGGTGATTCCATCAGTCGCAACCGCACCTGTATGCAGATTTTTCACAACGACCGTGTAGTTGCTTCCCATTTCCGCGTGTTGGACATCCCCACTGACAACAAACGCCCATGCCTCTCCAGGTCTATCGATTGGCGGCCCAGCAGGCGCCACTTCGGGTGAGTTGCTCCACGCGCTTCCGACAAAGGGGACTGTGCGAGCATCAGGAAGATTGACGATGTACCCCTTGCCTCCCTCGATTAAAAAGCCTTCCTCGCTTGAGTCCGCCGTGAAGCCGACGAATTTTTGCTGAGCAGAGTCCATTTTAACGACGATCGTCGCGCCAATTTCTTCGGCGAGGCGACTTGCCGTGTAAGGCGTAGGTGGCATCAGCGGCAAGGAGATCATGTTAAGCCCCGGATCAAGCGTCATGAAGAAGACCCCCTCCTCTCCGATGATCTCCTCAACTGACACAATTGGGCAGTTAACCGTTCCCTCGCCCCCCAAGATGTTGGCCCCCTGGGCACTGGCCAGATCGCTCACCGCGTCGAAGTCGGCGTTGTCGTATATCGTCACCACCCAGAGCGGCGAGTAGTCGGCGTCGGACGGCACGGTGGCGATGACGTTGTGCGTCTGCACCGTTTCCGGCTCCGTGACGAAGCCGGATGCCGGACCGCCACCATCCTCACCCGGGTTGATGTTGAAGCTGACATGAATCACGGACACCGGAACCATGCCGCCGGCGTCGACAGCGAGTGCCTTCTCCTCGAAGCTGAAGTAGGTAACAACTTGACCGCGATACCAACCCATATTCAAGCCGGTATTGCCGTCTCCCAGACGCAACATAGCGGTCGAACCCTCTGGGACCATCGGGCAGTTGACAAGCTGGTCGGTCGCCTCGGCCGCGTAGCCAGCCGCTTGGATCTCATCTAGGCTGGTCACGGTGTTAGCAACGTAATCGGTCGGTACGGTTACCTTCGTGACATTCCAGAAGTCGTTGTAGCCGGGGTCACCGGGAATCACATCGACGATGAAGATCTGCCCATCGACTGGCTCTGACTCTCCCTCGTGAAACAGGACGAAGATAGACGCGGGTTCGGTGTTCTGTACATCGAAATTGTAATACTTGACCACCTGTCCGTCGGGACCGAATCCCTGAGTGATGAACGGAGGCTGGTCGAAGTCAATGGGTTCGTCGGCGGCAGGCAGCGCTCCGGAGTCATCACGGACAAAGAGGGTACCGGCGTCGGCGCTGAATCGGTCGATAACCGCACGTGACGCCGTTGCGGGGTCTTTCGGCCCTTCGATGATCTCTTCAACTGACACAACTGGACAGTTAACGGTTCCCTCGACCCCCAAAATGTTGGCCCCCTGGGCACTGGCCAG
>JAPUIP010000532.1 GCA_027296925.1 Candidatus Poribacteria bacterium
GTGGCTACTCGGATACGGGGTGTTCCCACGTCAAGCGCGTCAGCCACATCTTGCGCGTTCTTCCCCACCGTTTTGGGCTCAAAGGTGATATGGAGGTTAGACAACGTGTGACTTTGTTCATTGTAAACCACCTCAGTCGACACGCCGGAGATACCCTCCAGTGCGTGCGAAACATCCGCATACCTGGCGTCCTGTTCCCTGGAACGTTTCTCATGGTCCATGGAGCACCAGGCGTCGACCGCCGTCACCAGGCCGATAATTTCCTGACGGTCAACCTTCATACCGCGGCCAATTGGGCGAGGACCGATAAATCCGTGAGCCCGCACCTCCTCGATCAGATGCTTCTTGCCAACCACAAACCCCGTAGAGTGCGGTGCGTTGAAGTATTTGCCACCGAAGCAGACCAGATCTGCCGATTGCGCATTGCGGCGGAAATAGTCAAGCGGATAAATCCGGGCTGCGGCGTCGCCGATGGCAATCACATTGTTTCTGTGAGCGATCTCGATGGCTTCTCTCAGGGAAACACCGCTGCTACTCTCAGCCTGAACCAGGTAGATAATCCCCGCGGTGTTCGGCCCAATCGCGTTTTCAAACTTCTTTGGCGTACAACCGTCATCATCTCCCACAATCACCAGCTTACTTCCAGGGACGGTATAGGCTCTGTCATAGCCATATCGCTGATTCTTCTGGAATATAAGCTCGTTCTTCAAACCGGTGGTATCTGGAAGTTGATCCCTTTTGTCTGGGTCATTATAGGTCATGGCGGTCGCAGAGCTCAAAACCATCGCGGCATAACAACCCGCTGTGACGTAAGCAGCTTCGACGCCCAGCAATGAAGCGATGTGGTCGCCAGATTTTTCGAGAAGTTCATCCATCTCCACATAGCTTGAGCTCGCCTCCTCCATCGCCTGCCTTACCAACGGGGAAGGGGTCGAGCCCCCTCGCGTGGTTTGGTTCCCGGTCGCGTTGATGACGGGGCGTGCACCAAGCCTCGTGTAGACATTTCCCCACGTACTGTCAGTCATTATAGCCTCCTACTCGGTTGTGTATCAGGATTCTCTCCCGTGTTGAGGCTTGCCTCAATTTTGGGAGTTACGGAGATACTTAAGACATCTTATCGAGCAGGCATTTTATCATGGATGCGCACACCTGTCAATTTTTTTCTTGGAATCATTCGACAGCGGCGGGAAATATCCCACGCTTCCTGAATGGGGGATTAATCATTGACCTTGTGTTGAAGTCGTTGAAACCTTTGGCGATCTGTCTTTGCAGAACGCGGATTCACGCAGATATACACAGATCAAAACGGAAACCTCAATGGGACCCGAATCTCACGCAACCTGCGCCGGGCAGGTAACGGCGCCGGCGCCGTTTTGTCGCCATCGCTTTTGGCTAATCCTGAAAATCAGCGTTTATCAGCGTCCAGACTCTTTCGAACAGTTCCAATCAATTCGTTAAATGCATCCCGGTATCGACCTGCCTCGCACAAGCATCGCGTCGTTCTTTTCGGGGGATGCGGTGTAGTGGCATTTGGCACTGACATAATGTGTCGCGTAACCGCGGCGCCGTTTTTCTGTGAGGTTGGGGCGGCTGCTATGGAGAATTAGACCGTGATGGAAGCTACAACTGCCGGCTTTCAGTTCCACCGGTTGCTCTTCCGGTAGACGACTTTCAAGGGACATCTGCTCGTACGTCTCCCACTTCGACCTCTCAATGATGCCGAATTGGTGGGTGCCGGGCAGCATCCAGACGCATCCGTTTTCAATGGTCGAATCGCTGAGCGCTGCCCAGCAGGTGACCATGTCAGGCGGATCGATGTGGAAGCCGAGTGGCATATCCTGATGGTAACGTTGCCGTGAGCCGATCCGCGGTGGTTTCATAAAAAGCTGATCCTGATAGAGCTTAATGTCAGGCCCCAGCAGCGATTCGATGATGTCCAGAATTTTCGGGTTGCGCGCATGTGCCTCAAAAGTCTCATCGTAAAAAGCGAGATGGCTCATTTTGCGGAGGGAATCCCCGTAGGTTTCTGCCTGATCCTTCCCCTGCAAAACGCGGGGCTCGACTTGGAGTTGTTGACCTGGAATATGAGGAGCTTCACCGCTTGCCACCCATTCAGCGTGCTCGCGGAGGCGGACCACCTCGTTTTCGTCGAGTAGATTCTCCACGATGAGGAATCCATCTTTCCAAAACCGTTTGACCTGTTCTTCGGGTAACTTCATAATCGACCTCGTTGGCGGTAAACATCCAATAGGTAGTGTTCGTCATGATATGTTTGACGTTCATTGATGCTATGGAGAAAGGTGTTACCAGATGCTCCAGCCGCCATCAACCACCAGGTTGTGTCCGGTAATCCATGCTCCCGCACGCGAGGCGAGCAAGGCGATGGCGCCCTTGACATCATCGGACGTTCCAATCCGTTCAAGCGGGATGTTCAGGCGGCAGCGTTCCACCATCTCCGGGTCCGTCGTGGACTTCGGAATCTGTCCCGGACTGATGCAGTTGACCGTAATGCCATACTCGCCCAATTCCGCCGCCAGCGCCCGCGTCAGGTTCACGATACCGCCTTTTGCAGCCTGATACGGCGGTCCAGAACGTTGGAAATTCAGCCCCTCGTAGAGGCGTTTGTCAGTGGTCAGGAAACCGTGAATAGAACCGAGTGTGATAATCTTACCGCTACGTTGCGGTATCATCACGCGAGCGGCGGCCTGGGCGCAGATATAGGTGCTCTTGACGTTCAGCTCCCACGTGCGCATGAACTCATCCACCGAAGCGTCCGGTATGTACGTCGTCGTCGCAGAACCGCCGGCATTGCATACCATGACATCCAGCCGGCCGTGCGCTTTAACGACTTCGTCCACTAACGCATTGACCTGAGTTTCGTCGGTGACGTCGCAGCCGAGACCGGTACAGTTGATGTCGTCCTCACGCATTTCGGCGGCGACCTGTTCGCACAGTTCCCGGCGGCGGCTGGCGATGAAGACGGTTGCACCGAGTTCGCCGAGTGTGGTCGCCATCGCTCGTCCCAGATGCGTCGCGCCGCCGGTGACGATCGCAACACGGCCCTGGAGCTCAAACATTTCCTGTATTCTCATTCGGTTCATCCTCTGGAGAAGGTATCCTCACGTGATAAGAGATCACCACAAGGGGCTATTCTACACCATCGGGAAGCGCAAGCAGCGCGACAAGCGCACTTGCATCGGTCAGTATCATTGTTGATGTTTTTGGTGCTTTTTAACCATTCCTTCGGAGAACTTCTTGCCGATGCTTTGGGACATATTTGCGCCGCCTGGAACATTCTCGCTACTGTCGAGTACGCCGATGTAACCCTCAAGCCGGTCAGCGAGCGTGCGATTTCCTGTTTCCGCTGCCGTGTCACTGATTTTGGACTGCCGATAAGGAACGACTTTGGCGACTGGCTCACCGTCGCGATCAAGGATAATCTCCTCGCCAGCGAGGACGCGCTCGACGACTGCGACCAATGTGGCGTCTGATTCACGAATATTAATTTGCATGGTTCTTACCTCCACCAAAATCATATCATTGACGGTAAAAAAAGGGAAGGGAATCACGTTCGGTGGTCAGATGGCGTCCGAGAGTTCGTCTTCCACCTGACTCAGTCCCTCATCGATAATATGGAGGACGTCGTCGATCTCGCTGCGGGTGATGATCAGCGGTGGATAAAAGCGAAAATCATCGCCATTCACCCAGTCCGCAACGCCACCAGACGCCGCCGCAGACAACCCCTTGTCCAGCAGAATTTCGTTCAGCCGTTTATGGATGCCAGCCGATGCGGGAAAAGGCGCTTTCGTGTCCCTGTCCTGTACCAATTCGACTCCGAGAATCAGCCCTAACCCGCGCACTTCGCCGACGATTGGATGGGCCTGAAAATCCACTTTCGCCCGTTCCAGCAGGTAATCGCCCATTTGGCTGACGTGGTTTAGGATGTTCTCCTCTTCGATGATGTCGAGTACCGCCAGCCCAACTCGCATCGCGACGGGATTGTTGACGTAGGTAAAGACATGCGCGAAGATTTCGCCGCTTTCGGCAAAGCTATCGCGGATGTTATCCCGAATAATCACGCCGCCCAGAGGGCTATAGCCGCTGCTCGCGCCCTTCCCAAAAACAATCATATCCGGCACAACATCCCAATGCTCGATAGCGAAATACCTGCCCGTACGGCCGAAGCCGGTGATGACTTCGTCGGCGATAAAGAGAACATCGTATTTGTCACAGATCTTGCGGATGAGTGGGTAGTAATCGGGGGGCGGCACGCCCGCGGCAAGGCTCCCGAGCACGACCGGTTCAGCGACGAAGGCCGCGACGTTCTCCGGTCCAGCCTGCAAGATTGCCGCTTCCAGTTCCCGGGCGCAGGTCAGATTGCAAGTTCCGCCACACCCCGCAAACGGGCATCGGTAAGGATAACAGGACGCAATGTGTGGGAAATCGTTCAGTAATGGTGCGAAGGGAGCACGCATGCCCGGCGCCCCTGTGGCTGCCAAAGCTCCCAACGTGGAGCCATGGTATCCACGCCAGCGAGCAATCACTTGATGCTTCTGCCCGTTTCCACGCTGGAGGTGGTACTGGCGGGCGATCTTGATCGCGGTTTCGATCCCTTCCGAACCGCCGGAGACGAAATAAACGTGATTGAGGTCGCCCGGCGCCAGCGCCCCAATCCGCTGCGCCAGATCCAACGCCGGCTGGTTGGCAAAATGTGTGGAGAAGCAGTAGGCGAGGGTGCTGGCCTGTTCAGCCATCGCTTCGACGATACGCTGGCGGCCGTGCCCCAGGGTGACGTTGCTTGCCCCGGCAGCGCCATCTATGTACCGTTTGCCGGT
>JAPUIP010000533.1 GCA_027296925.1 Candidatus Poribacteria bacterium
TGACCTGAGAAGAGATTAGTACCAAACGCGGGGCCTGTTCTCGGCGAGGAGTTGAGGAAACGGTTCCGGAAACGGCAATCGTGATAACAGCAGACAGGACGATGGTGCATTCCCTGTCAACCACCGCTTCATGAAATCCGCCTCGCTCAATCGTATTCCACATTGTTCAAGGGGATTTGTCAGCGTGATTTGAGCGGCGTCCGCGTCCCAATCGGTGAGCACCCACAGGTGTTTCCCACCGACCGGTGAACGCAGCAGGACGATGGGTGTCCAGCCATCTTTCAGCAACGTGCGTAGTTGGCTCTTCCTACAATGAGAGATTAAGAGCGGGTATTGTCCCGGTCCTCGCGCAATGCGTCGAAGTTGCGCAAGCGAGTACGCATCCCACTGCTGCACACCTCGGATGGCGCGAAGTCGGCGGAAGGCATAACTGATCGTAGACAGATTCGCCTGCGCTGATGTGGCCTGAGAAGACGTCGCAAACTCATCTCCGGAGCGCGCCCGATCTAATGAAGACGTCCGGTGCGGAGGGCCTGTTGGACGCCGATAAACCGTGTGGCTTCTAACCCTGTTGGGCACCGGGGGATCATGTCCTGCCGCTCGCGGTGTAGATAAAAATTCGGTGACGTCCTGCGAAGGCATCGAGCTTCTGAACGGTTTCGGTATCTTCGGCGCCGCTTCAATTGAAGGCGATGCCGGCGGGGGAAGTCTGAAATCCTCCCAGAATGAGCGGAGTTCGTGGGTTGCTGCCAGCAATTGTGGAAGGGAATGACGTTGTACGCTCGGCTGAACAGTCAGATTTTGCGCTCGTGAATCGGAGCGCATCCCAAGTCCTTTCCTGTTGGGAGTGACCAACTTCCGTGGCGGACGGCTGCGATGCTGCTGAAGGGGAAGACGGCGATCGGTTGAATTGGCGGCGATGAAGTGGACGGGGCTCGCCGGAACCGGAGTGAGTGTATCAACGCGCGTTATTGGAAAGTAGCACAGCGCGGCGACAAGGATCAGATGAACAGTGAGGGAGAAAAAACCAGAAACCGGCAACGTCGCAGTGGCAGAGGCGCCCGCGTCTGCCTCGCCCCATCTCAGGATTCTGAAGGGAAACAGAAGGCAACCCAGGTAGAATTGCAATTGAGTTTTTAACGCCTTTCGCGCAACGCTAAACAGGGATTTGACCGCCTGCACATTCCCGCCAATCCGTCGTGCAATTTCTTTGTATTCAAGACCTTCCAGTAGGCGTAACTTCGCCACCGCTCGCTGGCGTTTCGGCAGTCCGTCAATCGCGTGCTGAATCTGTTCCTCCAATTCCCTATTGGTCACTTGGTCCAATGCATCTCGATCGTTCCCCGCCAATTTTAGGAGCAACTCATCATCCGCAACAGTCGGCATCCCCCTATTCCGTCGATATTCATCAATGCACTGGTTCTGTGCAATCCGATGCAGCCAGTTGCAGAAACTCCGGCGCGGATCGAAGGATTCAATGTGAGAAACCGCCTTGAGAATGGCCTCCTGATACATGTCCTCCGCTTCTTCATAAGATCTGGCTAGCGGCACAATCTGCCGGATCAGCCGCACGCGGTAGCGTCGGTCAAGCACGGCAAGGGCGGTCAGATCGCCGGCTTTGAGCCGGATGACCAATTCCTGATCTGTGGGTTTGTGCGTCACCGCTACACCTCCGGGATGGATATACATCCGTACATACGTAAAATGATCGCGAAAGGTCAAATTGAGTTTTCTTTCTTCCATCTTAACAACTTCTCGATGCTTACGCCAATACCACCACAGACAATAACCAGCGCCGAACCCGAAGTGCTGATGACGTCGGCATTGTCATAAACAACGGAGAGAGAAGCGCCGCAGGCTGGCTCAACGAGTATCCTGTGATCTTCGGCGAACTGCATACAAGCATCAATGGCCGCTGCATCGGTCACGACGAACGGGACGACACTGTTTCTTTGCGCGTATTCAAACGCTTGTATACCTACTTGTTTGGCCCCCAAGCTCGTTGCAACGCTGCTGATACGATCCAACGTTACAAGTCTGCCGGCGGCAATCGACGATGCCAGCGAAGATGCGCCTTCTGTTTCCACTGCCACAATCGGAATGTCCTGCCAACCGTGGCGTTCCAGGCCTTCGACGAGCCCACAGAGCAGTCCACCTCCGCCAACGGACAGGATGATAACATCAGGTTTCTTACATTGATCCACGAGCTCGTCGACCATCGTGGCGTGGCCCCTCCATATCGTGGGATGATCAAAGGGAGGTATGTAGGCGCCATGGCGCTCCTCTGATAGCGATAATGCGAAGGCATGCGACTCATCCCATACAGCACCGTGCACAACAACTGTAGCGCCCTCTTGCTCGATCCGGTGGCGGACATCGCTCGCCGTCGTCTCCGGCACGACGACAGTGACATCCACGCCGAGTTGGCTGCCTGCGTAGGCGACCGCGAAACCCGCATTCCCGCCGGAGGACGAAACGAGATGAGATATGCCGGAGTCAACGTATTCTTTGCAGAGCAGACCCAGCCCGCGAATCTTGAAAGATCCAGTGGGCTGAAAACATTCCATCTTGAGGAAAATCGGTTTTCCTGCGGCCTCGCTCATTGGGAGGGATTCGAAAACCGGGGTCTCAACGTGCAGCATCATAAGTCCTTATTGTCATTGGCACGGGCCCAGGAACTCAGCAGCATAAAAGCCGCCGCGCCGGATTGCACGCCTGCTGTAGTGAGTTATTGGTCCGCCCTATATCCACCTTCTCACTTTACTCCTGTACCTGAGCCATGCCTCACCGAACTTCTCTTCGAGCATTCTCTCCTCTACTTTTATGAACATCACGTTCATCAGCACAGCAAAGATCGGAATGACAACGAAAGGGATGAATGTACCTGTGAACACTCCCAGACCAAACAGAATCAACACTAAACCCAGGTACATCGGGTTCCGCGTTATCCCGAAGACTCCGTTCGTGACTAACGCGGACGATTCCTCGAACGGCTTTACCGTCGTCTGGTGTTGCTTGAACGCCCTGACTGCTGTGAGGGTGAGGATGCCCCGATAGCGAAGGGAGCGACGCCAAGAAGATTCCACGGGAATCGCAGCAGCTTCATGCCAGGCAACAAGAAATGGAGCCCTACCATCGCAATAATGGATGCCAGGAAATAAGTGGGAGGCAACGGGCCTCTGTTCTTCATGGATGTTTCCTTTTCAGTCAGGTTTCATTGCTCGAACGCCGGGCTGGTTGCCGGTACGCATCCTGTCCCCGCCGTCTCAATCATATTCTACGCGAATCGTCTCTTCAATTTCCTCCCGATAAGGGCCGTAAAGTCCAAAAGCCACGATCGTTTTGATCAGGTTCTGAGGAATGCCCGTATCGTAGCGAGTTCCTTGCATGAGATAACCGTACATCCCCTCCTGCCGCATGACTTCGCCCATCGCGTCACGGAGTTGGATTTCCCCCTGAGTGCGAATCCCATGCGTGTAGTTGTAATCGAGGACTTCAAACAACAGCGGTGTCAAGAGATCGATGCCGAAATTGCACAGGTACATCCCCGGCGCCAGCGCTTCGACGCGGAGATGCTTCCGGGCAAAGTCCACGCTCGGCTTCTCTGCTGTGAGATCGAGTTCAAAAAGGTTGGGTCGATTTGGGATACGCTTTCCCCGCACAAGTCCGTTGAGATGGAGTTCGCTTTCACGACAGAGATCGAGGCTGGTCACGGATTTGCCGCCCTGTTCGTAAACTTCAACGAGTTGTCTGGCGCATGGGGTATCCGTTTTTGAAATGTAAACATGGTCGCCCAAAAAGACCAGTACCGGTTCCTGCCCAACAAAATCCTTCGCACAGTAGACCGCATGCCCGTACCCCTCCTGCGACTCCTGAACGGCAAACTGAATTCGCTTGCCAATCGCCGCGACCTTTTCGGCTTGTGCGGCAAGTTCAGGTTTCTGCCGGATGGCATCAACAACGTCCCCGGAGAAGTACGCTTCAATCGGCGCGCGCTGTTCCGGCTGAATCACCAGGCAGATCTCTTCGACACCGGCGGCTAACGCTTCCTCGATGATGATTTGGATTGTTGGCTTGGCAACGCCGTCGCGATCGACTAACGGAAAGAGCGCCTTTTGGACAGTCTTTGTGGCAGGAAAGAGGCGTGTGCCGTATCCCGCGATCGGTATAATGGCTTTTCGGATGGGTTGCATAACAATTCAACGTAAAACGCAAAGGCATACACACATGAACAGACTCAACTTGTATTCGGAATAAGCATGGTAGGTTCTATGACGATTTACTCATAAAGTTGTTTATCGTTGCGCCCCAGGCGACACAGCAATAAACAAAGTTTGAAGTGCCCGCGTTAAGATCTCCTCTTCGTCACGGAAAAGGCCTGTTGCCAGGAGACTATCAATAAGCTGCCGTATCTCTTTTCGCATTAATACGGCTTGAGTGAATCCTTCCGACTTTTTCGGCTCTAATGCTTTGGTAAATGATGCAATATCTTTGTCCACATCCGCTGGTGATAACAATTCTGCTTCAGGTTCGTGAGCTGTAATTGGGGTCATGACTGATTCTACCTCCCATAATTTTGTGCAACGTATTCAATCAAATTATGACTATAGCGAGTCCCTTGTTGTTGACAAAGAGTTAGTAAGCTCTGAATCTCAGCCGCATTTAACAATCCATCTATCCCTGCACGTCCCACAATGCCCGGAAAACCGATGATATTCAGCCCCATTTCTTCTGCAACTGCTCGTGCCGCTTTCTCATCTAACAGAATCCACTGGCAATTCAACGCTCGCCGCTGCATCAAAACCATCGCTTCGGCCTCCGGCAGGTGATGGTGATAATCTACAACTGACGCATAAGGCGATGCGGCGATCCGACGTGCAATCTCTTCTGCGTGTATCTGCTCGGCCATCGTTAAATCGGAGGCAACAATAATAAACCCATCTCCGATCAACTGTTGAATTTCCACCCTCACACCATGTTGCTCAAACTCGTATAATTGGGATGGCGCAATGTATATCACACTAAAATAACGCTTCAGCAGGTCCACTTTTGCGCATTGAAAAGCAGAAATGAACGGGCCTGTATTTGAAACAGCAGGGATCTTTTCGGGGGTATGATTCTCCATTTTATTCTTCCTGTTTCGCTTAGCCGATCGGTTTCACTTTCATCAACGCGCCGGTTTTCAAACTGAGCGCAAGGGTCCATCAACTGGCTGTTCGATAGAGACTTTGTTTTCATAGATGGCTCGCACGACCTCCTCAATCTCAGGTTCCTGAACCGACAGATCGACAATCTTGAAGCGGCTGAGTATCTCGCCGATGAGATCCGCCGCGCTGATTTCATCCAGCGAGAATCGGTAGTGAACCCGTCCCTTTTCCCGATGGACAATAACGGCGTCGCGCATGTCTACATCTGCATATTCCTCCGCATAATCGACAATCAGCAGCCGTTCGCTAGAAAGCAGGTTTCGGATGGCAGCGAGCGGCCCATCGAACAGGATGCGCGCGTTGTCAATCAGGATAATCCGTTCGCACAGGCGTTCCACATCGTCGAGGTCGTGGGTTGTCAAAATGATCGTAACCTGACGTTCGACGTTGATTTGGCGAATAAACTGGCGGAGGCGTTCCTTGGCGACCACATCCAGACCAATCGTGGGTTCGTCGAGAAACAGCACGTCGGGATTGTGCAGCAGAGCGGCAGCGATATCGGCACGCATTCGCTGCCCCAAGCTGAGTTGGCGGACTGGTGTCTTAAAGAAACCTTTCAGCTCAAAGATGCTGTCGAACAGTTCAAGATTTTCCCGGTATTGCTTCATCGGAATCTGATAGATGTGCCGCAAGAGCTCGAAGGATTCCTGCACCGGCAGATCAAACCACAGATGTGTCCGCTGACCGAATACAACCCCGATCCGTCTGGCGTTTTCCTTGCGCTCTCGATGGGGGACGTAGCCGTTGACGGTGAGGTGTCCAGAGGTCGGCACGAGAATGCCCGTTAGCATCTTAATGGTGGTGGACTTCCCGGCGCCATTCGGGCCGATATAGCCAACGATTTCGCCGCGTCGCATGCTGAACGAGATATGATCGACAGCCCGCACAACGGTGTGTTGGCGTGAGAACAGGTTGACGAAGGTCCCCAGAAATCCTCGGCGATGGTGGTAAATCTTGAATTCCTTGCTCAGTTCTTTGACTTCGATGATCGGTTCCATGAGTTTCCTTCACACCCAGGGATGGGGATTATATAGCCAAAATTTCCGTTAACTAATGCCCGGTACTATGATAACGCTTCACACCAAATCGCCAGAAAACGGTTGTCAGCATCAGGAACAGCAGGCCGACTGCCGGTGAGATGTACGACAACATCGCCGGGGCGCCATTGGGATCGGCCTTTTCGATGAGTGTCAGCGCAGGAAAATAGCTGGCAAACGCAAGCGGGACCACGAATGTGAAGAAGCTTCGGAACCAGTAACGGTAGATGGACATCGGGTAGCTACCCGCCTCCGTCCCTCCGTAAGTAAAAACGTTAATGATTTCAATGGATTGCACCGTCCAGAAGCAGATCGTTGCCCCGACGACATGAAGCCCAATGAAAAAACAGATACCACCTCCAAGTGACGCCAGCAGAAATGCGAGCTTGCCAAGCGTCCACTGTATGCCCAACTGCTTTACGGCGACTAGAAGAACCATCAATCCCTGACTCATGCGCCCAAGCCGACGCAACTGGAATTGATAGGCAAACACCTGATAGAACGTGCCAAGGGGGCGGATGAGCATGTTATCAAACTCGCCTCGGACGACCAGGCTCGGAAACACATCGAAGCCGCGCCCAATCATCTCTGCGAGCGAGAACGATACGCCGATCATTCCATAAAAAAACGCCACCTCCCAAAGGCTCCAGTGCTGGAGGGTGTGAAAGCGTGAGAAGATCAGGGCAATCGCCAGGAAGTCAAGAAAAGTGATGCAAAAGTGGGAGGCAATGCTCATCAAGAACGAGATGCGGTATTCCATCTCTGACTTGATGTGGACTTTGACAAAATGGAAGTAGAGTGAGAGCAGATGCACCCCGCCCCTG
>JAPUIP010000534.1 GCA_027296925.1 Candidatus Poribacteria bacterium
GAGGTCGACCACCATGTCGGCCGAATCCTGAAGTGCCTGGACGCACTCGGCCTAACGGAGGATACGATTGTCGTTTTCACTTCCGATCATGGGGAGTGGCTTGGGGAACATTTGCGCTACGGCAAAGGGTATCCGGGGCACGATTGCGTCAGCCGCGTTCCACTGCTGATCCGCTGGCCAACTGGAATTGCTGACGCCGGAAGGCGCATTTCTCGAATTGTCGAAGCTGTTGATGTTGTGCCGACGCTTCTCGATTGCGCCGGCATCCCGCTGCCTTACCATCTGCAAGGTGCCTCCCTCCTTCCGTTCATCGAGGGACGAGACGAGGTCCCTCAGAAGCCCGCTCTGATGGAGGTGCGGGGCTGGAAATCGTTGCGCACAGAGCGGTTCCGGTACGTTTCTGAAGCCGATGGCAAGGAGAGCCTGTACGATGTCAGGAAAGATACGGCGGGCTATGCCGACGTTGCCGCCGATCCGGACTACGCACCGACATTGGCGGGTATGCGTCAACAGTTGCTCAGGCGTCTGATCGAGATGGAACGCCCTCATCCACGCATCTCGCCGTATTAACCGGGGGTAGACCGGCGTGTGTATACCTGGCTTCACCGGACAAGATGGACATCAAGTAAATTGTCTGGCGTGGATTTCATCTCAACTTCCTACGAGTCAAACTCCGCAAGCATATTCGCAGCCTTCTCAACGTCGCGTTTGTTCCTCTGCTTGATTACTCATTTGCTTGATTGCAGATTTCTAATTGTCGTAGAAAAAGATTGTCAGCCCCTGTGGAGGCATGTTAAAATGTAGGCGTTTTCAGCAGGCTGCAACCTCAATCGAAGTTGGAGGTGGTAGCTTCTTTCTCAAGCGAATCTGGTGGTCTGTCACTCAACCTCATTTTTGGGAGAAATTCGATGTATAAAATTGCTCTGATCCCCGGCGATGGGATTGGCCCCGAAGTCACGAATGAAGCGATGAAGGTCTTCGGGGCGGCTGCGGAAAAAACAGGTTTCAAATACGAAACGGTTGAATACGACTTTGGCGGCGATCGGTATCTCAAAACGGGCGAAGTCTTACCGGACTCGGCGCTCGATGAATTTCGACAGGTGGATGCGATCTTTTTGGGCGCAATCGGTCATCCCGACGTACAGCCGGGAATTCTGGAAAAAGGCATCCTATTGAGGACCCGGTTTGAATTAGATCTCTATATCAACCTTCGGCCCGTGAAGCTCTACCCCGGCGTCTGGACGCCCGTCAAAGACAAGGGACCTGAGGAGATCGATTTTGTTATTGTCCGTGAGAATACGGAAGGGCTTTACGCCGGCATCGGCGGCTTCCTGAAACGAGGCACGCCGGACGAAGTCGCGATTCAGGAGATGATCAGTACCCGGAAAGGCGTGGAACGGTGCATCCGCTACGCTTTTGAGTTCACGCAGAAGCGGAACAAAGCCAAAAAACTGACGTTGTGTGATAAGGCAAATGTGCTGACTTACGCCCACGATCTCTGGCGGAGAGTCTTCGAGGAAGTGAGCGCAGAATATCCCGACATTGAGACAGACTATGCGTTTGTGGATGCAACGACGATGTGGATGGTGAAAAACCCCGAATGGTTCGATGTGATTGTGACCTGCAATATGTTCGGCGACATTATCACAGATCTCGGCGCTATGATTCAAGGTGGGATGGGGATTGCTGCGTCAGGCAATCTCAATCCGGAGAGCGTTGCCATGTTTGAACCGATTCACGGGTCTGCACCCCGGTATACAGGAAAAAATCAGATTAACCCCATCGCAGCGATTGGTGCGGCCGGCATGATGCTTGAACATCTCGGTGAAACGAAGGGCGCGGAGTTGGTCGATCAAGCCATCAGCGACCTGCTCGCCAGCGGAAAGATAAAAGACCTCGCCGCGGGGCGGATGGGATACTCCACAACGGAGGTCGGCGACATAATCGCGGCAGCAGTGACCGCGTGAGTGCGACAGCATCCGTCAGAGGAGCATAGAGAAGTATGGACTTCGTTAGCATTTTCGCGATTGCAGCGGGCCCCTTCACAATCGCAGGAGCGGCATTTAACTGGGAATGGTTTATGAACTCTTACAAGGCACGCTTTTTCACGAAAATACTCGGAAGAAGTGTCGCGAGGATTTTTTACGGGGTATTAGGAACAGCCCTGTTTATCTTTGGCGTTCTCTCCATGCTGAAAATTATTAACCTCTCGTAGTCGTGGTGTCATCGAAGATATGAGACTATCTCAACTATTTAGTCGGACACTTAGAGAAATTCCAGCAGAAGCGGAAATTCCGAGCCATCAATTGCTTTTGCGGGCGGGAATGATTCGGCGTCTCGTGGTCGGCATGTATAGTTATCTACCGCTTGCCCAACGCGCTTTACGCAAAATTGAAAGCATTCTCCGTGAAGAGATGGACGCCATCGGGGGGCAGGAGATCGATATGCCACTCGTTCAGCCTGCGGAGTTGTGGAAGGAGACCGGACGTTGGGAGATGCTTGTTGGCAAAGAGCTGGCCGGATTTGAAGATCGATTTGGAAGAAAGCTTGTCCTCGCGATGACGCATGAGGAGGTCGTCACCGATCTCGTCCGAAACCAGATCAACTCCTACCGGCAATTGCCGCTGATGCTCTATCAGATTAAGCTCAAGTTCCGCGATGAACTCCGTCCGCGTGCAGGCTTGATCTGGGTACGCGAATTTGTCATGAAAGATGCCTACAGTTTTGATGCCAGTGAAGCGGATCTGGATGCCTATTATAATCGGGCTTGTCAGGCATATCTCAAGATTTTTCGGCGCGTAGGAATTGATGTCATGGTGGCGGAGGCGGATACGGGATTCATTGGGGGTGCCGCCGCGCACGAGTTTGTCCTGATTTCGGAGTCGGGGGAAGATCTCCTCATCCTTTGCAGCGGCTGTGGTTATGCCGCAAATGCGGAGGCCGCTGTGGCGCAGAAGCCGCCGGCGGATCATGGAGAACCACAGTTCATCGAGCAAGTCGCTACCCCGGGACAAACGACAATCGAGGGTGTCGCCAACTTTCTCGGCGTCGAGAAAACCCAAACGCTTAAAGCGGTCTTTTATTCGACAGACGCAGGGCTGATTTTCGCGGCGATTCGCGGCGATCTTGAGGTGAACGAGGCGAAACTCAGAAACGCTGTCGAGGCCCCCACGCTCTGGATTTCCACAAATGCGGAACTGCAGAGATACGGTCTTGTCCCCGGCTACGCCTCACCGATTGACGTGAAAGGGGTCAGGGTGGTTGTTGATGACTCGGTCGCTTCCACCACAAATCTGGTCGCCGGCGCCAACAAACCAGGGTATCATCTGAAAAACATGAACTTCCCCCGAGATTTTCGGGCGGACATCGTGACCGATATTGCGATGGCGAAAGCGGGGATGACTTGTCTGCACTGTGGTAGGACGTTAATCGCAAAACGGTATATTGAAGTCGGCAACACCTTCAAGCTCGGTACGAAGTATTCCTCCGCGTTGGACGCGGTATATACCGATGCCGAAGGCAATCTGCGGCCTATGGTGATGGGATCCTACGGCATCGGT
>JAPUIP010000535.1 GCA_027296925.1 Candidatus Poribacteria bacterium
GACACGAGGCAAGAATTCGGAGAGTTATTTGTCGGGGTTGTCAGTTTGCGGCTTTGACTTCGCCCCATGTGGTTGCAAGTTTGCCAGAAGGGGAGACGCTTAGAGGAAATCCGAGCGAACTCAGGTTTAATTCTTCGATGGTTGATGTGATTTTCTGCAGTCCTGTTGCCCCACCGATGACATAGAGTTTTCCATCCCGGATGCCTATAGCTGGCTCCCATCTTGCTTCTTGTAAACTCGGTCCCTTCCTCCATTCACCTGTGTCTGGGTTATAGAGTTCAACCGCTGCGGTCGGGTTGTTGCCATCCCGACCGGTATCACCGCCAATCACGAAGATAATGCCGTTGACGACAGTGCCTTCCGCTGCAGCTTTAGCCGTTGGCATAACCTGTCCTTTCATCCATATATCCGTTGCCGGGTCGTAGACTTCGACGGTTTTTAAGGGATTCCTCTGCTGATCGCTTCCCCCGATTACGTATATCTTCTCCTTCACGACACCCGCCACATGGTCTTTTCTCGTCGTCGGCATATCTGTCTTTTGCGTCCACGTGTCCGCCTCCGGGGTATATTCGTAAACGGTGGGTACGGTCGTTTGGGCATTCTTGTAGCCGCCAATGACGTAAATTCGACCATTGACGACAGAAGCCGAATGCGCCAAAACCGCAACGGGCAGGTTGGCTTTTCTTTCCCAACGGTCAAAAATCGGGTCGTACATTTCGACTGTTGAAAGAACTCCACCATTCCATCCTCCAACAGCATAGATTTTTCCATTCAGCACGCATGTCGCATGGTTATATCGCGGGGTCAACATCTTGGCGCGTGGCGTCCAGGTCTCGGCGACAGAATCATAGACCTCCACTACATCAGTTTGGGTACCCCATGTGCTCACTCCACCTATAACATAAAGGGCGTTACCGACATGAGCTAGACGGGCCCCGAACTTGCCGGTAGGCATATTCGCCTTTCGCTCCCACTTCCCTCCACCAAACACGTTGACTGGCTCCGGCAGCGGCTTCTTCCCAAAATCGCCGTCGGCCATCTCAGGAGAGAGGCTGACAATCTCGGTGATTTTGATCGTATCCACCGGAATTACGCCGATCTCTTTCACCTGCGTCTCTGCTGGCAATGCCCGTCCAAGCCACTGTCCGATGGGGAACAGCGGGCTTTGGGGCACGGTCAGCGAGAACACAACGGCAATCAACGCCGCTGCCACAAGCCCGGCACCGATTGGCAAAGCGGGCTGCGTGGGGGTAGATTGAATCTTCGTCCGCTTTATCGCTTCGACCACGCGGAAGGTAAATGCGGGTTGTAATTTCATTTCGCCAAATGTTGTTGTCATGGTATCAATCATCTCCTCTTTTAGCATGTTTCTCGCACGGCTCAGGCGGGAGTCGATCGTGTTCTTAGACGTACCGAGAAATTGAGCAATCTCCCGGCTCTTGAGCCCGCCGAGATAGTGAAGTATCAAAACTTGGCGGTACATTTCGGGCAGTGCAGAAAGTGCGTCGTGCAAAGTCTCATAGATCGCCCCCTCGCGATGCGCCATCATCAAGGATTGCTCAAGCACTTCTGGTTTAACGTCGGAGACAAAATCCCGGTCTCGACGACGTTGTTGATGCTTCACGAAGTCCTTGCACTGGTTCGCTGTGATTGAATAGAGCCACGCCAGAACTTTATCCCATCGTTTCAGCGAATGAAGTTTCTGGTAGGCTTTGATAAACACCTCTTGCGTGATGTCCTCGGCATCGTGGAAGTTTCTAACTCGACTGTACGCAAACGCATAGATGCACGCCTTATATTTGTCCACCAGAAAACCGAGTGCGGCCGGCTCGCCCGATAGACATTTATCGATGATATGTCCATCTTCCGTGTACACGAGATGACTCCTTGAATCTGAACATTCTGTCACCTAAGACGACTCAAAACCCAAAAAACTTGCATGGGGTTGAATTTTTTCTGAGAATGCGAAAAGAGAAGATGCGTTGATGAGTTGTATTTTGGCATGAGCGGGGCATTAGGGCAACAGGGGACACGCGGGGCGGTGAATGGAATCGATACGGGTTAATGGCAAGTTTGAAAATTGAACTGGTAGAAGAAGGAAAAGGCGATCGTTTTAATCGGAAGTGGTTTGGGGTGGATGCCAACCCGCTTGAATCCAGTTTTTACGTACGGTCACAGCGAGTTCATTATTGAGCGACAGCGCGATGACTGTGGCGCGGCCAACGGGCGAGAGACCCGTGATTTCGACACCACCGCCACTCCAAGCAAAATGGTCAGACCATTTCTGTCTTCGGGGATTAAACAGCGGTACCCGTTGCCCGCTGAGTGGATCGACTTCATCGATCTTCGTCCATTTGTATTGGTTGCAGAGTTCACAAGCCAGACAGAGATTATCAGAATCATCAGAGCCATCTCTGACGACCGGCAAGACATGATCGATTTGAAACTGTCCCATCACATAATCTTGGTGGCTTTTGCAGTATTCGCAACGATTCGCGGCACGTTGCCGAACCTGTTGGCGGGTCGTTGGTGGGATATAGCTCATGCCGGTAGCGGTTTCCGTAATCCGCGCCGAACGGATTCGGCAAGTGCTTCAGATTTGCGGAGTTGTCCAAGCTGGTAGATCTGTAGCAGTGCCATCAGTTCATAACGCTCATCGGTTGTCAATTCGCGGGTTTTGCCGGTCTGTTGAAGTTCACCCAAACGCTCGTTCTGAACCGCGTCCATCTTCAAATCGGCGAAAGTAAGCACGTCAGCGTCCGAAAGGGTTTTGACGGGCGGCTGGTTATGAGCTGGCAAACTACCAAGTGTCGGGAACATCATTTCCAATGCGTCGGCAAGCACCACCGAAACATCTCGATGCGTCGCGCCACCGAAACATTTGGCGTGTTCAATCAAGTTCTCTGGTAAGGAAAGGGTGACTTCGATTGCCATTTTCTTGTCCTTGTTTTCTGGGTTGTCATCTGGAAAGATACGCATAAAAGATTACCATGCTCACGCCGAAAAATCAATGGCAACAAAAACGCCCCGAAACTTGCTTAATGGGTCAATATAGGGTTCAGCATCTTCAGGATTTTCTAATTCTTTAACTTGGATATAAGGGGTGCTTTCAACCTCTTCTGTGCCAACCCTGCCTTCAGCCTCTGTCACGACTTCATCGTACACACTCTGTGGAATTAAGTAGGGTAAGCACCGCCGAACATTGATTCAAGCAGGCGGAGTTGGTTGATTTTCGCCAAGTTTATTAACGCTGATGTATCGCAAATGACTACCATACCTCAAATTTCAACGGACGAATTGGGGAGGTCTGATGGCGTTTTTGGTAACTTTTATTTGCGGCACTCGTTTTGTATAGCATACCTTTCTAGGGAACAAATCATACCGGTTCGATCTTGAAATTTCACATTCCGGTTCGCCAAGCATCAATGCAAGTACATCGTGGCG
>JAPUIP010000536.1 GCA_027296925.1 Candidatus Poribacteria bacterium
TAATTTAACATTGTCAAGCTACTTCAGTTTATGTTCAAGTAACGCTTGGCAATCTTGGCAGCCACCGTGCCGATCTGATAGTAGCCGACTGAGATCTGGCCGACGTGAGTCAAGATGTCATACGCCTTCCAGCGGTCCCAACCGAATTCCGCTTCCATCCACAAGATCAGCCAGGCATAGGCTTGGGCCGTTGAACGCTCCATCGGGCAGCCGGTGGCAACCGTCATAATCTCTGTAGGCGATTCGATACGCGGGCCCGGCAGGTTTGTCCCCTTGATCAAATCGACGGTAATCACGGTTTCTGAAGGCATTTCCAGCCCGGATGCGGAAAGCTCACCGTGTCCCATGGCGGCATGCGCGTCGCCCAGGTATAAATATCCCCCCGGAATGAACACCGGTAGGTAGACGGTGTTGCCGGGACAGGTCTCAATGATGTCCATATTCCCACCGTGCGGCCCGGCAGGTCCGGTTGTCGGGACACCCGTATCCGGTGCCGTCCCAATACAACCCAGCATCGGGGTGTAGGGAATCGTGATTTCGTCGCTCCAGTAAATCTTACCGTCGCGGATGGGACAGACATGCGTACCGTGTGGGCAGTCGTCGCCCAGCCACTCGGTAAGCTGTTTCGGATCGGAGGTACGTGTGGCACACTGCCCGATGCTTGGGCGGATCTCTTCAATCTTGACCGCCAGGGCATCCCCCGGCGCTGCACCCTCAACCCAAATAGGGCCCGTTTGCGGATTGCCATAGGGCCTTTTGGTTTTGTCCCGCCGGTCGGCGTTTGTGCGGATCTGACCGGAGAATGCATCTTCGGCCTCCACCAGCACCGTTTCGCCCGGCTCGATTCGTAAGCGTGGTTCGTTATGACGACTGAACTCATAGTAGAGCTCACCAAGAGGGATTCTTTTCATGGTATACCTCAGTTGAATAATTACAACCTGGAAAGTGAGTCCCAAAAGTCAGTGCTAATCGGCTCTTGCTCAGATGCGCTGACTGAGAACTAATGACCGTATTGGTCAATGACATGTTGAAACGTAGGTTGGGACTTGCCCCAACAAATCTTCCGATGCTTTTGTGGGGCAAGCCCCACACTACAGCGGTAACCCTTTCGGTTATGGCTTTGGATTAAGGGTCAGATGTTGTTGACCAGTACAATCAGATACAAAATGAGCGCGAGGATTCAAATCTTTCGTGCGAAGGTGTGACCTTCCATAACCGCGTGCTGCAGGGAACGTGGTGCAAAAGCGTCGCCGATCACGAAGCACTCTACTTTGCCCTTGAGCGGATTCGACAACGTATCGACCGCTTGTCCGCCGAACGCATACACAACGGCGTCATAACCGCTCAGTTCACCCGCTGTCGCGGACCAGGCATTTTCAGTAATCAGGGTATCACCTTCAATCGCGCGGACATGCAGGTGCGGGTGGATGAGGACACCTTTCCGGAACAACCGTTGATACACGGGCGGCCGTGTTGTGGCACCGAGCAGGGAACCGATCGCTTCCATACTCGTGATGATGTCCACACGCGCCCCGGCGTCAAGCAGCATCTCCGCGGCACTCGTCCCTTGGAAGCCATACTCCTCGTCAATCACGGCAACGCGCTCACCGCTCGGAACCTCGCCGTTCAATACGGACCAGGCATCGACCGCATTTTCAATGCCGGCGATGTTCGGCTTCAGGGGAGATGCGCCGGTTGCCACGACAACCACATCGGGCTGTTCGCCCAAAATCAATTCGACCGTCGCCTCGCAGTTCAACCGGACCTCCACGTCCAGCTTTCGGCATTGGTCCGCCATCCAATCCGCCGCACCTGAGAACTCACCTCGCAGCGGGGCTTTCGCGGCGATCAGCGTCTGCCCGCCGAACGCGCTCGACCGCTCCATCAAGACCACTTCGTGCCCACGCTGACGAGCGACGCGCGCGGCCTCGAGCCCCGCCGGTCCGCCCCCCACGACGATTACTCTGCGAGGATGCGCTGTCGGTGTGAGTTCGCTCAACTCGGTTTCCCGGCCCGTCCTCGCGTTCTGCACACACGTCACACCACGTCCGGTGTAGATGCGATCAATGCAGCCTTCGTTGTAGCCGCGACACAACCGAATGTCATCCAACTGACCCGCCATCGTTTTCTGCGGCAATTGTGGGTCAGAGATCAGCGCACGCGTCATGATGACCAAGTCCGCACTCCCGTTGGCGAGCATCCGCTCCGCTTCCATCGGATGCGTCACACGCCCCGCCGTAATGACGGGCACACTCACCACTTCCTTTATCGAAGCCGCCAACGACGCATAGGTTCCGTGCGCGAAGGTCATATCCGGAACCGCCGCCGCTTCGCCAACGAACGTTTCCGCCGTCGCGCCGACGACGCTGAAATAGTCGAGCAGTTTCAACGCATCCAATTGTCCGGCAATTTCTCTCATCGCCGCGTTGTCGAGGCCGCCCTTTGTGAAATCGTCGCCCGTGATGCGGATGCCGATGATGAAATCATCGCCGCACCTTTCACGGACGGCTTCGATGACCCGTATGCCAAAGCGCAAACGATTCGGAAGCGAGCCGCCGTATTCGTCCGTTCGCTGGTTCGCGTTCTGCGTCCAGAATTGGTCAATCAGATGGCAGTGGCTCGCCATCACTTCGCAGCCGTCGAAGCGGCCGCACTTCAATCGCCACGCCGCATCAGCAAATGCTTGCACGAATTCCGTCATCATTTCCGCGTCCAGTTCGTGCGGCGTTTCTCGGTGGTTCGGCTCGCGGATGGGAGAAGGCCCATACATGCGATGGAGGCGGTCCACACTGCGCCCACGCCGCCCGCGGTGCGTAATCTGCGAGATGACAGGGGCATCGTAACTGTGCATGGTATCGGCGAATTCAGCGAGGTGGGGAATCACGCGGTCTTCGAACAACTCCACACCGTTCCAATCGCGCCCCGGCGAAGCCGGATGCACGCCGGCTGACCCGAAGCACATCAACAGACCGACACCGCCTTTCGCTTTCTCTTCGTAGTAACGTCGCGCCTTCTCCGTCGGCATCCCGTCTTCTGCCAACGCATCCGCATGTGCTGACGAGACGATGCGGTTTTTGACCGTGACGTGACGGAGTTGGAGTGGCGTGAACAGATGCTTGAATGCTGTTGCGGACATGATGGTCTCCTCATTCATTAATGTCGTCTCCGAATCCGCTCGAGTGACTCATCCAACCCTTTCGCAGGACGCGCTTCGATAGCGATCCGGATACAACGGTGCATAAGCAATTCCTTTTTTGCATCACCAGATAACATAGCTTCCTCCTGTACTTCATTTTACGAGCGGCTGATTCCAAAGTCATCCCTGCCGCCGTTCCCAATTAAACTCCGTCTCGCTCATCGGCGTGTCGGGGTTCGCTTGCCAGACCTCCGGCGCGTCATACTTGCCCAGCGCGCAGGCCATCTCGCGGACGTGGCACGCAATGCTGCCGCAGCAACTCCCAATATAGTTCACGCCCAGGGCTTTCGCTTTGCGGGCGAATTCCCCCATCTCGTAGCGTGTCAGTTGGGTCGGTTCAAGGCGGTCGGGAAACGCAGGTGTGCCGGTAAACCAGGGAACTTCGTCGGAACAGCGAAACGCGACAGGCTGCGCGGCCAGGTAAATATCAGTTGCGTTGCGCATTTCTTCAATGAGGGGATACGTCCGCTCGGGGTCTCTCATGCAGTTGACGCCGACGATGTCCGCCCCCGCATCGCGCAGGCGTTTCGCGCATTCACTCGCCGTCACGCCGTCGTCGGTGTGGTTGCTGCCCCGGAATGCCAAAGTGATCATTGCCGGCAGATCTGTCTTCGCCTTGATACGTTCGAGACACAGCAGCGCCTCACTGAAGTGCCAGAACGTCTCGCCGATGAAAAAATCGACTCCTGCCTGCGCTTCGATCTGTTCATCGAACATCCCCGCTACCAGCGTGCGGGCGGAAGAACTGTCCACGTCCCATTTCCATGTCGCACTCAAATCGCCTGCCACAAGCAAGCCATCCCCCGCGACTTCCTTCGCAATGCGCGTGGCCGCCTGATTGATTTCAAACGTGCGAGCCCCTTGTCCGACCGTCGCCAACTTCTCGCGGCTGCCGTAAAATGCCATGACTTGCAACACTTCCGCGCCGGCATGCAAAAACTCGCGGTGCATTTCCCGAATCGCATCGGGATGCGTGATGGCTAACTCCGGGGTAAACGGGCCGGCAATCACGTAGCCGCGTTTCTCCAACTCGACGATATAACCACCGTCGCCCAATACAATGCCATCGGCCAATCGCTCTAAAATGCCTTTTGCCATGTGATTCACCTCTTCTCTGTGTGCTGCGAAAGAAATCACAAATTGTAGATTCAACCCTTACGGTCGTTCTTCTGGGTCAGGGACAAGTCCTGCCACCACAGTACATATACCGATAATTTATGTCCAGGGCCATTCACTTTAAGAGAAACATCCGTCGCGTCTGCCGATACTCCCCTGCCAGCCGGATCTACCGGGATTGAGACATCTACAGATTCTTCGGATACTTTAGGGCAAGACGGGTCAGGCAGTTGGCTTTCTCATCTGTTTGATTTCAGCTACAATATCATCTAATGACATATCTGCAAACAACTGTCCACGTTCGTCCGTGTAATTTCCATAGCCCGTCGTAAATTGATTAATAAAACGAACGGTGTTGACAACGCCGATCTCTTTGCACAGCAGAC
>JAPUIP010000537.1 GCA_027296925.1 Candidatus Poribacteria bacterium
GTCCGGCTATGAGCTTTCGCAGGGAAACTTCGATTTTGGAGTTGAGTTGAGATTTTAGTACGTCAATCTGTGGCTAATCGAACGATTACAAGAAGCTGGCTAGGAGAACACGCTACATCATGGGCCATCTGGTTGACATGATTGTTTCAGGATTCGAGCAGTTGAGTCGGGGCGGGTTCATTCTCATCCCGTTGATGTTCTATTCGATCTGGGCGCATACCATTATTCTGGAACGCGCGTATAATCTGCGCCGTGAGCGAATTATCCCGTCACACTTCGTGACTCGCAGCATCTACCGCGAACTGGTGCAGGGCAATCCCGATATCGCCATTAAGATGTGCGGGAAAAGGCCCGGACCGTTGACGAATATCCTACGCGCCGGCATCGAACGCCGAGATACCGATGAGGAAACGCTCAAACGGGTCATCCGCTTGGCCATGAACGTCGAAAGGCGATTTTTGATGCAACATCTCGATCTTCTAGGAATGCTTGCTGCCGTTGCGATGCATACGGGCTTGCTTGGCACAGTCCTCGGTATGATGTTTTCATTTGCCCGACTCTACCTGCCGGGTGGGCAAACGGGGCAGTCGAGTGAAATTGCCGACGGGATCTCGCAGGCACTCATCACGACCGCCGCTGGCTTAATTGTAGCGTTACCGACCTATGTTGCGCATTACTATTTTGTCAGTAAAGCGCAGCGCTTTTTAACGGAACTCGAAAGGCATGGAATGTCTCTGGTTCGCTTCCTGGCAACGGAAGAATATAAGCTGTTCCAGGAGGAGTTTGAAGACATTCGGAGCTTGACCAAAGAGGAAACCGGCTGATGAGAGAGCAGGGAACAACTGGAGTCAGCGTCTTTTTAGCCGTTGCCATCGTTGAACATCTTATTCTGACCCTTGTACTTGCGCTGGCAGTCTATACAGAACCCACGCTGAAGCCAGATGACACGCCTGTAAAAGTGGATATTTTGATAGCGGAGCCGGAGCGGAAGCGCATTGAAGGGGAGATTCCCATCGCAATTCCGCCAACGCGACGGATTGAAATGCCTGAAAAATTGCCGCCAATTCAATCGACCTCTAACGTTCAACGCTATTTAGATTCTACCCGATCAACGAGTGGTTTACCGGATCTTCCTCCATCGCGAACCACCAATCGAAATTCGGATCGGTTCTCATTAGGGGCGCCTCCCTCCCAGGGGCGAAATCGGACACTGCTCGATGAGTCGGAGGCAACCAATGCCACTGTTCGCGGGAAGCCGCTAACCGACCAAACTGGACCTTATGGCGCTTCGGAGCGGCCAGGGGTGCCCAATGTGGAGAAGCGGCAGAAACCTACAGGCGGACGCGGGCAAAGCCTTACAGGCAACGTCTCTGTGGGACGCACGATACCCACCGGCCCCAATCGCGTTACCGGTGGCGCCGGATTCGAGCTCGAGATTTCCGGTGAAGTCAGCGGGCGGGGCTATCGTTTAGGAAAGCCGATTCAAACGGAAGGCAAACAAGGAGGGGGTGTTCAACTCAGCTTCAAAGTGAGGCCGGACGGCACCGTTTTCGACGTGCGGATTCAGCCGGGGCGGCGAACGACGGTGGGTGAAGTCCGTCTAAAAGAGCAGGCGCGGCGCTATGTCGAAAGAATGCGGTTCGATACCTTGCCCAAGGGCGCGGCGCAGGTGAATCAGTCCGCTGTCATTTTTATCAATTTCACCACTCAGACGAATCCTTAACAGAGGGTCGCTAGCTCGTTGCAATTTGGGTAGTTATATCAATGCCGGACACATGATCGATTTTGAAGGAAAAAGCGTCAATTGGTTGTTGACAATTTTTAAGAAAATGATTATAATGGAGCAAAATCCACACAAACCTGCAGAGTTTGTTGGATTACCTATTTTTTTCTGTAATGAAGGAGGAATAACGATGAATCGCTTAACACACCTCTCCCACTGCCTTGCACTGGTAATCATGGCTGTAGTGATTGCTGGCTGTGCAGGGGGTATGAGCATCGTGCCTATAGGTGCGAAGGCCCAAAATGCGGATCGGAAATTTGAGCAAGCGGAAACGATGCAAATCCGATCAGACACCAAAGAAAATAAGCAGAAAGATCTGGCCAAGCAGAAGGAATTGTACGATAAGGCGCTTGCCGGGTATCTCGGAATCATTGAACAGGATGCGACCGGAAAATATGGACTGTGGTCACATCTCCAAGCTGCCGCGGTCTACAGAAAGCGTTTTGACTGGGATGAGGCAACCCAGCATTATCAGGAAATTGTGGATCTCAGCCCGACAGGTTATTTCGGTGGTCGCGCGAAGAGTGGTATCGCGGATATCCGCAAGAATCGTCAAATCCTTGCCGAGAAAAGGGCAACGTACCAAAACCGCAAAGCGTTATATGATCAACTCATTCAAGATGAAAGAACCCAGGTGCAGGCGCAGTCGAGCTATGAAATAGCTGCGCAGGCGTTGTATGACGTCGCCAAAGCCTATCAAACGCTTGGCAATTATCCGGAAGCCATTCTTCAGTATGAGCGACTCGTCGCAGAGTTTCCAGATCATAAGCTATCGCCTCAGGCGCAGTTTCAGATCGGCAACATCTATTTTTATGAACGCTATGATTATATCGGTGGCTGGCCCGCCTTCAATAAAGTCATCGAGAAGTTCCCAGATTCTTACGAAGCCTCTGAGGCAGATACCTTGCTAAAGAGAACGGCAGAGATCCTGACAGACATTGCGCAAGATCAGGCTGATATTCAGAAGTATACGAACAAAAAAGCAATCCAATATGAGAAAGCGGGGCGTTTCATACTCGCAAGTGATCGGTACCTTTCCGGTTACACTGATCGCATCGTCCAGGACTTCCAGAGCATCGCCGGGGGGTGGATCCGGCTGAAAAACTATCCGTTTGCAATTGCCTCTTACCGGAAATTGGCAACCAACCTGTCGTATAAAAAGTTCGCGGCTGCTGACGCCCTGTTTCGTATCGGAGAGCTGTATCAAAAAGATGGGGAATATCAACAGGCGATCGCAGCGTTTGATGACATGCTCGCCCTGGCCCCGGAATCGACCTGGCGTGCTGAGACGGTTTATCAGCAAGCCGTCTGTTATCGCGCCATTCGTGAGTTTGAAAAAGCTTACGAAGGCTTCAAAGGGTACATGAGTTTAAAAAAAGATGACCGGAAATATTACCGCGAAGCGGAACAGATAGTCCGTCAGTACGAACTGGATCAGGATCAGGATGGCCACATGTTCTATAAAGAGCAGGAAGCAGGAACCTCCGATCAAGATCCGAATGACTATCCTGGAGCCGCGAAACCACAAGCCAGCCGGTAATTGAGCAATACATTGATTTTCGATCAACAAAAAAGCAGGGACATACGCCCTGCTTTTTTTATTTTTGAACCTATTGCGCCAGTCAGATGAGTAACTGAACACGCGCCCGATCTTCAGGCGAAAGCACCGCATTAATCTGCTCATGGATGGTTTTGGGCGTATACCGCCGAGAGAAATGGGTTAAAACAATATGTTCGCTCTCAAATCCTTCTAGCAACGCCGGCAAGGTATCAAGGTGAACGTGCATGGTTTTCTCTGCCCGTTCGCGATGTTCGGGCAGCAGAAAGGTGCATTCACAGATCAGTACCTGACACTTGTTGAGCAACGGATGGGCTTGAATCGGAATACTGCATGTGTCCCCCAAGTAAGCGATCAGCGGCAGTTCAATGCGATTCGTCACGGTTGTCCCGGCGCGCCGCAACCGGGCAATCTCCTTTCCAGGTAGCCCGTAAAACTCCGGTTTGAGCTTGTCCCTCGCTTCACAAATCAAGTAGCCCACCACCGGAACACGGTGACTGAGCGGCAGGACATGGGCCACGAGATTTCCACGAAATGGAATTGTATCACCCGCTTGTACTCCCGTGAGATGATAATTCCAGATCCTTCCGCAGTCTAACAATGAAATCTGATTGATGATTTCTTGTAGCTGATTGGCGCCGTCGTGGGGAACGTAGATTTCCCCCGGTGGTATGCCACCCAGCCATCGTTGGCTGATATAGATCGGTAATCCAAAATAGTGATCGAGATGAAAGTGAGATATGAAAACGTGTCCGGTCCCAATAAAACTCAGTGGACATCGTCCGAGATCAAAGATGAGATCCAGTTCTTTCACCCGCAGATAAGTTGCTACCGCCGAGCTAGATTCGCCTTCAATTGTTAAATTTCCACAATGTAATAAGATCATCTGTCATCAATTTTCCTTGATCGTTTGCCTTTATATCTTATCATAGACGACGCCATTCTGAGGCTTGGAGCCTGTTCCTTCACTTCGTTCAAGGACAAGCTCTGAGGCTCTGCAAAGGGAAGAATCCGACTCAGAGATCCTTCGCCCCACGGGATCCCCTCAGATGAAATGCCCGACTGTGAAATGCCCGCCTGAGGGTAAGGGTACGGGTGCAAGCTTTCCTTTGGTCGCTTCCAGTCACTTGCCCCTCAAAGTTCGGGAGCCCCATACGCATCAGGTTAAGAGCAAAAATCGCGAAATCGCTTGATACCGACCACTTCAGTGGTCGGCGTTTCATCAGGGAACTCCCGCGATGGATTTCAATCCATCGTTGCCAAACTCGCCACCGACTGAACTCGGCGGCGGGAGGGAGTCATGACACTCCGACCGTTGAAACGGTCGGTATCTCAAGTATTTGGCACAGCAGCCTGCTTAACCTGATCCGTATGCCCCTCAAAGTTCGGGAGCCCCTATACGTAAACCATCTTCTTGACCATTACACTATATTCTAAGAAAGGAATGATAATGTCTGTTTTTTTACACACCCGTGTTCGAGTTAGCGATCTGGATGGATCGATCAAATGGTATTGCGATCACTTAGGTTTCGTTGTCAAAAGTCGAAGCGATAAATCCCCGGACGGCAACCAGATTGTCCATCTGGAGTTGCCGGGTAACGTCCATACCCTGGAGTTGACCTATTCGCCCGATTATGAACTGAACGTTCCTGAAGATCTGATGCACTTCGCCATTGGTGTACCGGACCTCGTAGACTGCTGTGACACATTGGAGAAAGCAGGGCTTGAAATTTGGCCCGACGGCTGGCGAGCGCAATTTACATCGGGGGGCATGAAGATGGCTTTCATCACCGATCCCGATGGCTACGAAGTTGAGTTGCTGGAACGGAAAGATGCGTGAGACATGATGCGTGATGCGTAGTGAGTGAGGCGTAAAACGAACTGCTTGTTAATCCTTGCACATTACGCATTTCGTTTTTAAGGAGGTTCGATAATGAAGGTTGGATGTGCCGCCTACTCATTTCGTCAGTATCTGACAAATGGAGAAATGAGTCTTGAGGGTTTTCTCCAAAAAGCGGTGGAGATGGATGTGGACGGCGTTGAGTTGACGGCTTACTATTTCCAGTCAACAGACAATGACTATTTGTACACGCTCAAACGCCAGTGCTATCTGCGGGGGTTGCAGATTTCGGCAGCGGCGGTTGGCAATCGCTTCACAGATGCCGATGCCGGTGAACGCGCGGAGCAGATTCAGTACGTCAAGGATTGGGTTGACGTCTCTGTGAAGCTTGGTGCGCCCTGCCTGCGTGTCTTTGCTGGCGGGACACCGGAAGGGCATACCGAAGCGGAAGCCCGCCAATGGATAATCGACGGTTTGAAGGAATGCGCAGAATATGCGGCGACACACGGTGTGTTGCTGGCGTTGGAGAACCACGGTGGGATTACGTCTACCGCCGATCAGGTCATCGATCTCATCACGTCGGTCGATTCCGAATGGGTTCGCGTGAATTTGGATACGGGCAACTTCCGCCAATCGCCCTACGGTTCGCTGGCACGCATTGCGCCTTATGCAGTGACAGCGCATGCGAAGACGGAGATTCCAAAGGAGGGCGGCGGCAAAGAGGAAGCGGACTTCTCCAAGATCGCCGGCATACTCAATGAACAAGGGTACAGAGGCTATCTGTCGATTGAGTATGAAGCCGCCGAGGATGCCATGACAGCCGTTCCTCGGTTTGTCGAAACTTTGAAGTCCGTGGTTTAGAATCAGGTGCCGGTTGCCGATGCATTGGGGCTCAGGCATGAGCCCCACTACCGATTTATCGAGGGCGTCGCTTGTTTGGCCGGTTGATTTTTTCGTGTTGAATCTGCTTTTCCTGCTTCAGATAGAGTGTGAGCGTGTCACCGACCAGACACCGGTATGAGTAATCTTCATACTCAGGGTTATAGAGTTGGCGCATTTTATGGAATGCTTTTGATCTATTATTACGCCATTTGAGTCGCTGCTCCGCATTGCTGGGGACAATCGGCTCATACTTTATGCGTTCTTCGCGGTTTTTCTGAATCTTCTGCTCCAAACCGGTCGGCTGCTCAAGCCAACTCACAGCTTTGCCTGAACAACCGACCAGGGCGAACAAGCAGATCCAAGCTAGATTTTGCCATTGCGTAATCATCTGAGTCATCCTTTCGCGTGTGAATGAAGGAGACCGGCCTGTGTTATGAACAAGCAAGCCGCGTATCCCATCTGCATCCATCTGGGTTCTACTTTCTATACGAAGATCCCAGCGAAAGGTCAAAAAATGTAAGGAGGGAACAAATGGCCAACAGCCGAACAAGAGTTGGGCTTGCCCGAACTGGAGCGCGTCGTCTAGACGTTTTCACGGCTTTGGACTTGGTACGAGATGATGTCATACCGAAGCTGCGCGAGCAGGTGATGTTGAAGCCCAATTTTCTATCCAGCGAAAACCAGCTTGCTTCGACGCATGCCGATGCCATCCGCGGCGCGATTGATTTCTTGCTGACAGTGCCAGAACCACCGGAGGAGATTATCATTGCGGAAGGCGCCAACGAGAAGTTTTCAGGCCAAGCGTTTCAGAACTTCGGCTACACCGCTCTGGTTGACGAATATGCTATCCCAATTCGGTTAGTAGACTTGCATCAAGATGAGAATTGGGAGGAAACACCCGTTGTCCTTGCGGATCGAAGCGAGGTGCCGGTGCGTATGCCCAAAACCGTGCTCGACTGTCCGTGCACAATCTCCGTCGCCGTGGCAAAGACGCATGATGTCGATGTTGTCACGCTCGCTCTCAAAAACATGATTATGGGGACAATCCATAAGGCGGATCGCATCAAGATGCACGGCTATCACAGCCATGCCGATCGGGAACTCCCGCGTGAAGCCCAAACGCTGAATATTAATCTGATTCGGCTTTCTCGCCATCTGTCCCCGGATATTGGTGTTATCGATGGCACGGTTGGCCTGCAGGGCAACGGCCCCGGCGGCACAGATGCCATTGCGCTCGGAATTGCTACTGCCAGCGCCGATGTATTTTCCGTGGACGCAGTGACAGCGAAGGCGATGGGATTTGAGCCGGCGCGAATCGGTCTGCTGCATTACGCCAATGAGATGGGCTACGGGGTCGCAGAGCTCGATCGAATTGACGTGTTAGGCACGCCGGTTGAAGAAGTGATTAAGCCTTTCAAGCCGCATGAAAAAGCGCCACTTCAGTTTCAATGGCAGGAAGCCAATGCGATGCGTTATCTGCCTGTGGGTTAGGGCTAGAGGTCAAGGTCATCCAATTCAAGGAGCACGGCGCTTGGCATCCATATTTCGCTGAACAGGTGAGGAAGCCAGTGCAATGCGCCAATGCGATACAGATAGAGCAAAGGGGATGTGTTACTGATACGAGTTTTTCACTTATGAACCCAGGCGCCTTGAACTGAAGTTCTCCACCCGCGTGGAAGTGAAATGCCCGTTATGGAATCCCGCCTGTGCCGAGCCCCTCAAAGTTCCCCTCAAAGTTCGGGGCAGGCGCGACAAGC
>JAPUIP010000538.1 GCA_027296925.1 Candidatus Poribacteria bacterium
AACAGTCAGCCACAAACATCATACGGCATCCATGTTTGCCAGTTAATGGCAAGGATCCTTCCCATGAAAATAGCGAATGGTAGCGGATATCGTCCGACTCGTGTTTGCCGTCCTTGCGCAAGTCGGGAAGCTTGTCCTGAGTCCTCGAAGGGACATGCACGATGATTTTCATGTCACAGTTAATGCTGATGGGCATGCCCATCGTCAGCAAGAGGGACCTTGGATGGCCCCGACGCCGCCATGAGTTCATGATTCCCCTGAACCACGACAATATCGCCGGGGAACAATCCATCCTTTACCTCAACATACCGGTCATCTTTTGCACCCAACGCAATTTCACGCCTGTTGTAGACATCCCCTTCCTCGATAAAGACAAATTTCTCCGCGCCCTCGCCGAGCACCGCTGCCAACGGAACCGCGATAACCTCGTCCTTCCGTGCAGTGACAATAGTGAGTTCGGCAAACATCCCCGGCTTCAATTTTCGATTGGGGTTTTCGACTTCGATCCATGAATGTGCGGCGCGTTTCTCAACATCCACGTCATCCGAGATAATAGACACCTTTCCGGTAAAGACCTCCTGCGGATAGGCGGCAA
Organism: Candidatus Poribacteria bacterium; assembly: GCA_027296925.1. Taxonomy (GTDB): domain Bacteria; phylum Poribacteria; class WGA-4E; order WGA-4E; family PCPOR2b; genus JAPUIP01. The sequence continues at coordinate 596 of JAPUIP010000538.1, forward strand.
CTCGGATACGCACATCCTGCCCCTCCTGAATCTTTGCCAGCACGTCTTCGTAGACATCCCCTTCAATCCAAACCGTCCCGGTATCCAGAATCTGAAACAGCATATCGGCCGGCTCAACCGTCGCGCCCAGCGTGACATCCTGTTCGATGATTTGCCCGGACGCCGGCGCCGTCACGGTAAAACGCGTCAACACTTCACCGGTTTCCATCACTTCGTCAATTTCCGATAAAGTCATATCAAGCATTTGGAGTTTGCTTCTCGTTTTTTTCAATCCAATGACCGCTTCGCGGTAGGTCGATTCGCTCTCCACCAATGCGCCCGGTTCTTCCAACAGGGCGATGTAATTGTCAAGGAGCGTGTCAATAGACATGTCGCGCAGGGATGCAATGGCGCCGGTTTCAGTCAATTCTTGGATCTGTGCTTCGGTCAGACCGGCCGCAAGGAGCTTCTGCTTGGTAGTCTCTACCTTGATGACCGCCGCTTGATATTCCGCTTCAGAGGCGACGAGTTCCGCCGGGTCTTCGAGCAACACGACATATTTTTCAAGCAGTTCCTTATAGTATGGGTTCCACGGTTTCTCGCCGCCTGACAGGAGCGCGACAACCGGCTCTTCCCCATTGCTTTCAACCACTTTTTGAATCGTTTCTGCCCTCACGCCGAGCATTTGGAACTGCCGCTTCGCGCCTTCCAATTCACTCTTGCCCTTCGCGTATTCCGCCTGTTTTTCGATCAGTTCCTTTTTCGCTGAAATACGCTTCTCCGCAAGCGCCTCGACCCGTTTAAGCGACGCATCCGCCAACTGAAGCTCGACATCGGCCTTGACCAGTTCAACCCGCATCCGCTCCAATTCCACGGTGATTTTTCCGGCGGATACGGCTTTGAGTTGCGCCAACGCCGTTTCAACGCGGTGGCGCTCTTTGAGGGATTCTAAGTAATCGATAGTCCGATCTGCCAAATCGAGCCGAACCTTCTTCGCTAAGACTGCCTCGAGGCGATCGTGTGCGTTTTTGAGTCGTTGCACCTGATTTGAGGCTTCGATCAGTTCGATCTGGTCGGCTTGTAATTCGAGGCTTTCCAGCTCAAGTAGCATCTGCCCTTTTTGGATCCGAGCGCCTAAATTGAAATAAAGCCGTTTGACGATTCCGCCAACTCGCGGGGTCACATGTGCAATCCGTTTCGGTTGGGCTTTCACCGACCCCGTTATCTGAACGACCTCCTCAATGGTGTGTATATCGACTTCCTCCGTCTTTAAGTCGATGTTCGCTTTCGCCTGGGGGCTGAGTTTCCTCGGGCCTTCAGCAATCCCACCGGTGGGATATGCCCCGTGGTCATCATCTCCATTTGGCTGAACGGATTTGATCGCAAACATGAGTGAGAAAAAACTGACGACCACCGCAAAACAGAGTGCGAAAAACCACCTGGAATGGATGAGTCTCCGTTGATTCAACATCATTTAAGGTCCTCCTTTTTCAATTGACGATTGACGAGTGATGATTGACGAGTGTTAATTTTTAACTGTCCGCTGACAACTGAGTATGGATTCGTTTCAAGGGGGACATGTGCCAACGGAATATTATCGAGGCTTTCCCCCGCTGCCGCTTCAAGTTCAACCAGTGCTTTGGTGTACGCCGCCAGCGCGTCCAGATAGGCGAAGCGCGTTTCGATGAATTCGTTCTGCGTGAGGACGACTTCCAACAGTTCAGCCTCGCCCAGTTCATACGCCGTGCGAATCAATTCGAGGTTTTCATCGAGCAGGTCGAGGATGCCACCTTCATAGAATGCGAGCACTTTTTGCGCGGCATTCACCGCCAGATACGCCCCCACCACTTCACGGGTAATCTGACGTTCCTGGTTGCTGACCTCCGCGCGATTTACCTGCTGCTGCGCCTTTGTCGCCCCGATTTCGACCCGATTGCGATCAAAAAACGGCAGGGGAATGGAAATTTTCCCGCCGAACAACGTCTCACCCGCTTCCCTGCGAGTGATCAATGCAATTCCGAGGTCAGGAGTGTTTTCCGCCTTTGCCAGTGCCAGTTCACTCTGAGTCATTTGTCCCTCCATTTGGAGGGCTTTGAGATCAGCGCGATTTGCAAGCGCATACGTTTTGAGCACATCGAGGTTCAATCGGAGGGGCTGATATTTCAGTTCCCCCTTTGCAAGGTGCGGACTTTCCATTGGCGTACCCATTAAGCCATTTAGTTCCAATTGCGCCAATTCACGTTCATTCTCTAACTCGGTCTGCTCTCGAATCGCCGATTGCAATTCGATCTTTGCGAGATTCACTTCGGTAATCGGAACCTCACCCACTTCAAACTGAACCTCCGCAATATCAAGGATCTGCTCGTTGAGTTGGACAATAGATTTTGCCAACTTAATCTTTTCTTGGGTCAGCAGCAGTTCGTAGAACGCACCCTTGACCTCCTTGATGAGCAGACGCTGGGCGTCGGCAATTTCGGTATTAACCTTCTCGATACCTGCCAAAGCCATTCGCTTCCGGTGTCCTCGCTGTCCACCCAGTTGAAATTCCTTCGTTAATTCAACGCTACGTTCTCCTTCCTCGCCGGGAAGAACTTCTGTTTCCAACTCTGGATTGCCGAGGAGGGCGATGCCGTCCAAACGTGCTTGTGCTACATTGATTTTCTGATGGGCGGCTTTCAATTCAAGGTTTTCGGCCAGCGCCGTTTGTATCGCCTGCTCAAGCGTGATTTCCGTCATCTGCGCCAACGCTTGGGCTTGGACAATTCCCAGCCCAAGCGTGCAAATTCCGATGGTCAAAGATTTGATAGCAACTTTGATTTTAGCTTTCACTGTCTGAATCTCCTGTTTCAAGATAGGTTTTCATGTTCGGGTTTCTTCTCTAACTGAAATTTTTCGATTCGATAGATGAGGGCATGTCGCTTGAGCCCTAACAATTTTGCGGCTCTCGTCTGATTCCCACCGGTTTTCTCCAACGCCTTTTTGATGAGTGCTTTCTCGACCGCCAAAAGAGAGATGCCTTCGTCCGGGATTTCTAAATCGAGAGGATCGATGGGTTTGTGGGGAGGATTGAACATAGACTCAGGTAGGTGTTCGGGACGAATCTCTCCTTCACCACTGAGAACCAGAGCACTCTCGATG
>JAPUIP010000539.1 GCA_027296925.1 Candidatus Poribacteria bacterium
TCAACCCCACCACCCTGGATAATTGGGCAGAGATCACAGAGCCGACTGCTGCAAAAATTTCGATGCAGGTAAATCGCGCCCTGTTGCTTTTTAGCGGAGGGAGCAATCAGCTTAATCGGTTGTGCTTCGCTGAAGATCTGTACCTCGATTTGCCGGGTGATGTGATTCTCTTGCAGCTTCGGATGACTGGCGTAAAGCCGCTGCACCGCTTCAGCGAGCTTGGGGCTCTGGGAATGTTCTGCCCACACCAGCGCAATCGGCAACAGGATGTTGACGATGATGTCAGCGGCGCGGGCTCGCCCAATCAGTGCCGCGCCATGCTGCGGAATCCCTTTCCCAAAATGGCAGTGTTCGATCCAGTACCCTGAAGGCGCGGGGGTCAGCGTGTCCAACAACTGGCGTCGAATCCTCGCCAGCCCCCTTTGGTTTACGGTCGCAGCTTCCTCAATCAGCGGAAGGAAGGTCATCATCAAGCCGTCCTGGCAGTGACTGATCAGTTGACTGATGGCGGGGATACGACGGGTTGGATAATTCGCCGGCCGCATCCGCGCAAAGTGCCACTGTTCCGCGGTCATGCGAGTCGGATTCTTGCGTTGTTCAGCAGCTTCCCAAAGCGTCTCCAGCCGTTCAATGAATGCTTTGTCCGCTTCGCCGAGGTCGATTGGCTGCTGAGCTTGTGAGGGCAGTAACCCCGCCGCACCAAAGAGGATGGCCTGAATATCCTCATCGGGTTTACCCATCAGTTGCGAAAGAGGGACGCGCTGGGCTAACTCGCGAAAGGGCTTGCGGTTCCTGGCATAACCCAATGCATCCATGATACCCGCATAAAGCAGTTGCTCAAAATCGAGCCCAACCAGCAGGCTCCGCATCGCATCGGCTTTCTCCAGCAGCCGTTCCTCCCCAAGCTTATCAAAAACCGATTGGAGGCGCTGAATGTTGAGCGATTTGCCCGTCACATGACAGCCATCAATGGAAGCTGCCTGCGCTTCCTGCCTTTCATCGAACAGATCGCTGATCGGCGCATCCAGTCGATCCAAGAGTTCGAGCGTTGGTGTCCGCTTCCCGTTCTGGAGACGGGTCCGCAAGTTGATGTCATCGTTCCAAAAGACAGTGTGCAGGATAACGCGATTGTATCTCGGATTGAGATGGTGTTTGTGGTCGTACCATTCTGACGATCTGACATGGACCTCCACATCGCCGGTATGCAGCTTGCCATCGATCAAAATCTCCGCCTGCACAAAATCCGGGCCTGTGTCACTGTTCCAGATACCCGGTTTCAGCACCTGAATGGGGCGACCATCTGTCGATTGGAGGTCGAAGGCGAAGAATCGCTGATCGTTCCAGACCGTCTGAACAAAATGCTCGTCGATATTTTTGAGGTCTGTCATACGCCACCTGGATACTTGCCACGTCAGTCAAGATACGCTTCGCTAAGGAGTATACCCCACAATCAATCCCCACTCGCCAACCGCCCAACAGTGGTCTTTGTCCAATGCGTAAATGGAATATAACGGCGTTGAACTTCCTGCTTTTCCAGCCGTCCACGTTTGCCCACCATCAGTGGTGTGCATGAGGGCGCCAAAATCACCGATAGCCCAGCCGGTCTGCCCATCAACACAGACGATATCATATAGTGTATCATAAGAGCCCGTCTCCTGCGTTGTCCATGTTGCCCCCCCGTCCTGAGTGTAGAGAATCGTCCCTTCTTGCCCAGAAATCCAGCCGGTTTTCTCATCGAAAAAGTGTACGCCCTTCAAGTCTTTGTCAACCTCAGCATGCTGGTCTTCCCACGTTTCACCGCCATCTTTCGTATGCTTGATTGTTCCAAAAGAGCCAACAATCCAACCGTGCGTTGGCGAGGCAAAATAGATCCGTTCCAGATTCTGACGGGTATAGCCGGCAGCCACACGTTTCCCCGTACCAATCCAACTTTCACCGCCATTATCGGTTTTGATGAATGTGCTGTTTTCACCGACCATATATCCAACCTGTTCATTAATCATCCACGTATCTGTCAGGCGACGTCGGAGGATCTGCGCCTGCCCATCCCGCACGCGGTCTTCATTTCTCGCTTCCTTGGGCTCCCACGTTTTTCCAGCATCTTTCGTCATGAGGATGGTGCCGCGAACACCCGTGATAAACCCCACGTTGGCATCGCGGAAATAGACGTTCCAGAGGTCAACGGGCCGTTCCATCTCGACCTCCTTCTTCGTCCATGTTTTCCCGCCATCGGCTGTATGCAGGATTAGCCCTTGAGAGCCCACAGCCCAACCGTGCATGGCGTCGGTGAAATGTACGTCCTGAAGATGTCCCTCAACACCGTCGTTACGGACAAAATCGTCATTCCGTAAAATCGTCCACTTGCCCGCTCCATAAGCGTCCGGTTGTATCCACAGCCCAGTAATCGATAAGATCAGGATCAGCATCGAAATTCTTGTTGATTTCATCGTAACTCTCCTTGCGTTTTATTTTTTGCATATTCATCAACGCGATTACCATGTCGATAGGTGTTCTATCGATTTAGCGCTTTCGCCGAAAAGCTTCGTCAATTCAGACTCATTTTACAGTTTTTTTCTGATGGCGTCAACAAAAATCTTGAGCACCGAGTCCAATCGTAGAAAATTTGCGTTGTCGCTGAAAACTGAATTGTGCCTTATGAAACGTGACGTATGCCTTTATCGATTTTTTCATAAAAATCGCAACTTCCGTGATCAATCAGTGTGTATGCAGACAAGTACCTTCGGAGGACTGATATGCCGGATCTGGACGATGAACTAATGAGACGATGTCAACAGGGGGACCTTGAGGCGTTTGATTTGATCGTGCGCCGAAATCGCATCCCCTTGGTGACGTTCATCGCTCGATTTTTAGGCGATCAGGAAACCGCTGAGGACTTGGCACAAGAGACATTTGTTCGTATGTTCAAAGCAATAAAGCGATACAGACCCGGCGCAGCGAAGTTCAGCACCTGGATGTATCACATTGCCTCCAATCTTTGCAAAAATGAACTGCGAAATCGGGGGCGACGCGGTCGATTCTTCGTCGATAGTGTCAATCGGGAGGAGTCCTATGGTCCCGATCAAGACAAAGCAGATCTGATTGCGACTGCCCCCGCTCATGTCTCGTTACAGCCCGAAACCCAGCTTGAACAGAAAGAGCGTGAACAAGCGGTACAGAATGCAATCGAGGAACTTCCTGAGCGGTACAGGCTGCCCTTGATCCTCCGAGATTTACAAGGCTTAAGCTATGAAGAGATTAGTGAAAGTTTAAGTCTTCCGCTCGGTACAACGAAATCGCGCATTAACCGAGCGCGGCTGATGTTAAAAGATAAATTGAGAAATTTTGTGGAGTCATCATGAACTGCTTAAAAGCTGAAGAACAGTTCTCGGCGTATCTTCAAGACGAATTGGACTACCCGGCGGTAAGGGCATTTGAGGCGCATTTTACAAATTGCGAGCGGTGCCAGCATGAGTTTAGGCTATTCCACGAATCACTAGACCTCCTCCATCAATTATCACCGGTCGAACCCGCAACGGAATTCGATGCGAACTTGCGCCTTCGTCTCGCAAATACTCCGGTGGAGTCCATCCCCGTTTGGTATAGCATACTCAATGCATTGCGCTATCGCCCCGTTTGGGCATTCAGCGGCGTTGCCATCCTATTTGCGGTGTTCGCCGGGATTTATTACTTCTACCCCAATACACCTGTCACATCACCTCTAGTTGAAGTTATTCGCGAACCCGATCTTTCATCAGCCGGCGTCCGTAGTGCGCCATTTGCCGAGTTTTCTACCGATGAACTGTGGCAGCCAGAACTGCCTCTAGCAGTTCCGGATCTGAATCTGAATCCTTGGGTGAAGTTCCCGGTCCGCGGAGAGTTTGGCGCGAATGGCTTGCGTGGCGCCCAGCAACCACGACGAGTGGAACAGAACTATATTTTACAGACAATCAACTACACAGATGTTCCGTCAGGTGGAGGCTTGTAAGATGCACAAGGAACCAAATAGGCACAGCCAAAGATGCAAGATGACCTCCAACCGTTCATCAACGGCAATCTGTTCGCTGTCGACGGTCCTCGCTATTGTACTTTTTGCGACAAGCCATTCCCCGGTGTTTGCCGGAAAAAGTATGCTGCAATCGATGGAACGCGAATTTCAAGCAATCGTCAAGGCTGTGCAACCGTCGGTCGTTGAGGTCGTGGCAACGTGTAACGTCACCGCACCAAAGATTGCAAGGAGCGAGAACGCACTGCTCGCTGACGAGCGCGCGGCTGTCCACTGCTATCAGAATATCGGCTCCGGCATTATCATCGATTCATCTGGACGCATCGTAACCACCGCCGCTGTCGTTGAAAATGCGGATGCCATTGAAGTCGTATTTGCAGACGGACAACGCACGTCGGGTGAGCTCCTCGGTGTGGATGCGTTGACAGGCATTGCGGTGCTTTCTGTCAAGAGAGATCGGATGCCACAGGCAAAGATTGGGGATTCAGATCAGATTGATATAGGGTCTTGGATCATCACGGTTGGCAGTTCTTATGGGCATTCGCCAACGCTCTCGTTTGGAACGGTAAGCGGCTTAGAGATTTTACCCAGCCGTCCATTCTACGATGCGATTAAGATCAACGCACCTGTAAATCCGGGTAATAGCGGTGGAGCGGTTGTGAACACCTCAGGAGAGATCGTTGGCGTCATCGCAGCAACATTGGCTGAACCTTATTTCAGACAGATACTGAATTTCCCGACATTATCGCAGGAGGAATCTTCCATTTTACACGCTGCGGTGTCCCAAGGGCAGATCTGGCGGAGAGGGCAAATCAGCTTTGCCATTCCGATTAAGACGGTCAAACGGATTGCTGATCAGTTGGCACAGTTC
>JAPUIP010000054.1 GCA_027296925.1 Candidatus Poribacteria bacterium
CATACCCTAACGGGCAGTTCCTTTCCCTTCGGTCACTTCGAGGTATGCCCGCCTGAGGGTAATAGGGTCGGATTGAAAAAGCCAGATAGATTCAGGCTTCTGCCGATCTGAAATGTAAAGTTTGTTTTTGAAAATTAGTTAGGCATGATGCGTATTATGTGTTGCATGGGACGCACATGTCACGTATCACACAATACACAGCACGCATCACGTTTTACCGTGCTATCTTTGACTGAGCATATTTTCTACATCTGAATGCGGACGCGGAATCACGTGTACGGCAATCAGTTCACCAACATTTTTTACGGCTTCAGCGCCAGCTTCTGCGGCGGCCTGAACCGCGCCAACATCACCGCGAACCATAACCGTGACTAATCCTCCGCCAACCTGCTCTTTGCCGATGAGCGTGACATTGGCAGCTTTGACCATTGCGTCTGCGGCTTCAATGGCGGCGACGAGCCCTCGCGTTTCAATCAATCCTAATGCTTCACCAGCCATATAATCGATTCACCTCCCCATTCACAATTGAAGGGATGACACACCTTGAGAAATCTTGAACGAGCACCTCAGTTACTGTCGAAGGATAAAATTAAGACCAAAAATGTGAGAATACCATAGCTTTTGCCGAGTTAAATTCCTTCTCTCTTCACGCCCTCATTTTATCAGGATGGGCGGTTCGAATCAAGGAAAAAATCTGTAATCCGGTTCCGACGGCTATGAAGTCATAGGTTCTAAATATTGACGCACCACCTGTGTTCATTAAAAACTCTTGACAAGGATCGGTTCAAATGCTATCCTTAAAAACCAGATCTCCATTATTTTCTTGCACTTGCATGAGTAATCTTCATTGAGACTGATGGAGAGAGCGTCGAGAGATTTGCACTACATGACTTCTGAACCCCAGTTTGCCAATTTAATGAGCATCGATTGCTTGGTGGAGGCCACTGACGAACAATGCCTGATGAAATGAGGGTTGCTGCAGATGTCGAGGTATTAGAAACACAGATACGGCAAAATCGAGAAGAGATTGATCGACTCAAACAAGAGATTGAGCAGTTACGCACCGATCTGGGCTTAGGAGAGCCGAATGAACTGCAAACACAGTTAAAAAAAGGCGAGGTATTTGAATTCGGAACGCTGGCCAACGGTGTAATCAAGGGGAAGATTAACTGGATGGACGACTATCTCATCAGCATTACAGCCGACGAAGAGGAATCTCAGAGTGAGGTCCTAATCTTCAAGCAAGCGCTGGCCTACATCCGAAAGCCGGAAGAGAAGTCAGTTTCTCGAAGGGGAATGTATATTTGAGAAGGTGAAGGAAAATCAGAGTTGTGTTTGGAGGCTTCGAGCTCTAAACAAGCTTTACTCGAATTCCGTTTGACACTTAATGTTAGAATTTCGTTCGATAGATGCACTCATTGAACTTACCTTTGCAGAAGATATCGGTATCGGAGATATCACAACCGAATCCACAGTCTCACCGTCACAACAGGGGATTGGCACAATCATCGCCAAAACTGGCGGGGTAATTGCCGGATTGCCAATCGCTGCGCGCGTTTTTGAAAAGATCGATCCGGCGCTTGCTTTTCAGACATTTGTTTCCGATGGTGACTCTGTTGGAGACATGGCGCCGATTGCGCGAGTGACAGGAAGCGCGAAATCGATCCTCACCGGTGAGCGAACCGCCCTCAACTTCCTCCAACGCCTCTCCGGCACAGCAACGCTAACGGCACAGTTTGTCGCCGCCGCCGCTCAATACGACGTCAAGATTATCGACACTCGCAAGACGACCGCCGGCTGGCGCGCCATGCAAAAGTACGCCGTTCGCCGCGGTGGTGGGCATAACCATCGTTTCGGGCTTTACGACGGTGTCCTGATTAAGGATAACCATATCATCGCCGCGGGTGGGATTGCGCAAGCCATTGGCAAGGCAAGATCCGCCGTTCCGCATACGGCGAAGATCGAGATCGAGGTTGAAACATTGGATCAGGTCGAAGAAGCACTTGGAGCCAAGGCTGACATCTTACTGCTGGACAACATGCCGGTTGATCTGATGCATGCCGCTGTCAAAAAGATTGCTGGTCAAGCATTAATAGAAGCGTCAGGAAATATTACGCTGGACAAGATCGAAGCGGTTGCGGCGACGGGAGTGGATCTGATCTCCGTCGGTGCGTTGACACATTCAGCGATGCCGTTGGATATAAGTTTGGATCTGGAAGTTAAAATCGGCGCCTAATGAAACACGTGGAGGGGATTGGGAAATAAACTTTGGTGATGATAGCACCAATGCTCCATAAAAGAGCCAATGGAAGATTTTTTTAGCCGCTCACTAAATCGGAAAAATTTCGTTCGCGGAACCCTGTTTTTCATTCTCTGTACAATTATCGGATTATCCATTAATTTTCTATGGAGTGGAACAGAACATATTGGGTCTGTCTTAGGTTCGATACGCGGGAAATTTCTACTCCTCGCAACACTTTGTATGTTCGCTGATTGGTTGGCAACCAGCACCCGCTTCTATATTTTTGCGCGAAAGATGTCCCCGCGCGTCACATTCCTCGACAGCATACGCGCGACATGGGCGGGCCTTTGCGTCGGAGGAATCACGCCGTTTCAAACGGGAGGCGTCGGACATATTTATATTTTTAATCGGGTGGGGGTGCCGGTGTCTGGCGGCATGACGACTGGCATCATCACCTTTATTGGCACACTGATGTTCCTGATTTTGTCGACAGGTTATGTCGTCTGGCGGGCGCCGAGCTTTCTGCCCCAAGGCATCACGTTTATTAGCCAATACAGCCTACTGATGTTTGCGCTTGTCCTCTTCTTTTTCCTCATCCTGGCGATCAAGCCCGAAGCCCTTCTGCTCCCTCTGACCCGCATTCAAATACCAAGTCGCCGTGGTTTCCGGCTCTTCGCAAGAATCGTAGATCGCTTGATCGTCACCCTTGAAAAATTGATCTTGGAACACAAAGCGTTTACTCGAATGTTCATCACCGAACACAAGACGATCTGCCTTATGAGTTTTGTTTTGACGGGTGGCATATATATGAGTCGCGCCGTTGGCGGGTATGTTGTGGTTCACGTACTCGGAGGCGATGCGTATTTCTGGCATGTCATCGCCGCCCAGATTATTTTGAGCTTCGTGACGTTCTTTGCACCGAGTCCAGGGGGGAGTGGAATCGCGGAATTTTTAGTCGCGGTCCTGATGAAGCCCTTGCTTGCATCCGAAGCGATCGGCATATATGCGTTGCTGACCCGCTTTTTCACGACCTACTGCGGCGTTGGGGTCGGCGGGATTGTCCTGACTTCGCAATTGGCAAAGGATCTCAAACAAGAGAAATATACGTAAGGATCAGATCTCTCTTTGACGTTTTACGCATGACTGACGCATCTCCATGAAGGCTTTTGTTACTGGCGGTACAGGTTTCATCGGCAGCCATCTCGTTGAGTTACTCGTCGGTCAAGGCTACCAGGTGACCGCCTTGATTCGCGAGACGAGCAACTTACGTTGGCTCAACCATCTCCTGACGCCGAAATCTCCACGAGTTCAACTGGTTACAGGCAATCTGCAAGATTCTAGTACACTGGTGGAGCACATCCGAGACGCCGAGCTCGTTTTCCATCTCGCCGGTTTGACCAAAGCCCCAGACGCAGCAACCTATGATCGTGTCAATGCACAGGGGACAAAATCCCTGATTGAGGCGTGTCTTAACGCAAATTGTCGCCTGACTCGTTTTGTCTATTGCAGCAGCCTGGCCGCAAGCGGCCCGAGTCCTGATTCAACGCCGATTGCAGAAGATGTGTCCCCACAACCGTTGACGGACTACGGCCGCAGCAAGCTCAAGGGAGAGCAAATTACCCGCGAGTACGCCGACTGCTTGCCGATGACGATCATTCGTCCGCCAGCGGTTTATGGTCCGAGGGATACTGACATTTTTCTATACTTCCAGTTCATTAACAAAGGGCTGATGCCGATCCTCGGTGATGAAAATCGGTTGCTGAGCTTGGTGCATGCCAAAGATCTGGTACAGGGAATTTACGCCGCTGCCGTTTCCGACCGCGCCCTTGGGCAAGCCTATTTTCTAACGGATGGCAAACTCCACTCATGGGAGGAGATTGCAAGTACAATTGCTGGCGCCTTAGAAAAACGGCCGCTGAAACTGAAGGTGCCATTTTTCGTTTTGGACATCATTTCGATCTTTGCAGAAGCAGCGGCAAAGATGACACGCCAAACCCCTACTTTGAATCGCCAAAAAGTGCAGGACCTCAAGCAGACGTTCTGGATTTGCGATAGTACAAAAGCAGAAGAGCAGATCGGTTATCGTCCGGCATATCCTCTTGAAAAGGGGATTCCGGAGACAGTCGCTTGGTATCGGGAACATGGCTGGCTTAAGTGAAACCGGGGATGGGGCATACGCTGGAGTATTTCTTGACTTCTGCTCGCGTTTTTTGCTTTTTCACGTATTACTGTATTGGTCAGGATGATAGTTGACACCACCATAATAGATGGTGTTTCGCTAAGGGGGTTAGCAATGCACGAGGGAGGCTCATATAAACCAACTTCCTGACTATTACATTTTTCACGAATGACATTGCACTATACTAATCACCCAAATCAACAAGGAGGCAAATTATGAGTATAACTATCGATCCATCGACGACGAAAATTGGCTGGGTGGGAACAGGTGTCATGGGACACTGGATGTGCCAACATCTGATGGACCTTGGGTATTTGGCGACGGTTTATAATCGCACGAAGGCGAAGGCACAACCGCTGCTTGACGCCGGCGCAACGTGGGCTGATTCTCCCAGCGAAGTGGCGGCTGCATCTGACGTGATCTTCACCATCGTTGGATTTCCGCCGGATGTGCGTGAAGTGTACCTCGGTGACAACGGCATTCTGAAAGGCGCCAAGTCAGGAAGCATTATCGTTGACATGACAACAACCGAGCCATCGTTAGCCAAAGAGATCGACGAGGCGGCCAAAGCGCAGGGCGTTTCCTCCATTGATGCCCCGGTCTCCGGAGGCGATGTCGGCGCCCGGGAAGCCCGACTTTCGATTATGGTCGGTGGCGATGCGGGAGCCGTTGAAGCAGTCATGCCGCTCTTTGAAGCGATGGGGAAAAACATCGTCCATCAAGGCGGCGCCGGCGCGGGCCAGCACACCAAAATGTGTAACCAGATTACGATTGCCGGAACGATGATCGGGGTCTGCGAGGCATTACTCTATGGCTACAAGGCGGGCCTGGATCTGGAGACAATGCTCTCGTCGATTAGTGGAGGCGCAGCCGCCTGTTGGTCCCTTGACAATCTCGCGCCGCGCATCCTCCAGCGGAACTTCGACCCCGGCTTCTTCGTCGAGCATTTCATCAAAGACATGGGCATCGCACTTGACGAAGCGAAACAGATGAATCTCAGCCTGCCGGGCCTCGCACTCGTGCATCAGCTTTACCTGGCGGTTCAGGCGCAAGGTCATGGACGTTTGGGCACGCAAGCACTCATGCTCGCGCTGGAGCAGATGTCGAATGCAGAGGTTAGCTAGCCCGCTTCTCAGAACGCCACTTTAGCTCACGGTCGTCATGCTGAACGAAGTGACCGAAGGGAAAACTTGTCCTGAGCCTCGAAGGATGAAATGCCCGTCAGGGTACTTGTCCTGCCTGTCGCGCCTGTGCTGCCTGTGCCGCCTGTGCCGAGCTTCGAGGTAAGCTTCGAGGTAAGCTCCGAAGGATGCCTGTGGTGAGATTCAGAAACGGTTGGAATGTCGGTGACGGAACAAGCAAGAAAGCCCCTCACG
>JAPUIP010000540.1 GCA_027296925.1 Candidatus Poribacteria bacterium
CCCATAATCGGAAGTGTTTCGGTCCAAACACTGTTGACAAAGGCTTCTTCCGGATCCCTTTCCGATACGAATACCGCCGAGCAAAGTCGCTTTGCCGCCGCCGCAGCCACTAAATCTGTCAACTCTAATCCATCGAGTTTCTTCGAAGTCAAAGCGTTCCGCACGATAAGATAGCCTGCCACATCGAAGCAGTAGTTTTCCTCGTTGCTCATGAATTCTCGATCCATTTCGCCCCCTGCGTTTCGCGCCATATATTGTTGAAATTCTGCCCTTCAAGGTATATGTATCTTATCAAGTTCTTCGCATCGAGTCAATCGCAAAGACATGTTTCTTCGTTGAACAACTGGCAGAAATATGAGATAATAGACATCGATCGCCAACAATGATAAATGATGAAGGATAAATGATAAATGGGGGAACAAAGCCCCATCCGTCCAAGCTATGGCCAGAGGTGCACCAGTGAGGACGGTTTCAGTTGTCGGCTTCATCTGAGGCGCGCATGGGTCAATCAGCGATTCGATGATGGATTCACCTCCTCCCCCAACTAATCTATGCGCCCGTGAAAAACCATTGTACACATTACCCAAGACCGCCGATGGGTCTTGCACCCTCTCAGACGGGTACAAGTTTTCATCTGAGGGGAGTCGTGGGGCAAATCTTTAATAGTCACTATTGAAGTTCAATTTTTCCTGACGGCCCGGAAAACGGAGGCTCTGGCTGCGTCTGATTTCCGCCACATCCAGATAAAAAAGGAGACCGAAAACTCATGCCACGTCGTTCCTCTCAGACTCCCCAAACGCTTTCCGATTTTCTCACAGACTCTTATACGGTTTCACGGCTGAAGAAACTTGCAGCACTGGTGGCCAAAGGGCTACCCACCCGCAAGGCGGAACTGATCACTGTCATCGAAGGTGTCATGCGCGATCCGGAGAAACTTCGGGCGCATTGGGGGAAGCTGGACACCTTGCAGCAGGCAGCCGTAAGCGAGACGCTCTATGCCGAATCGCTCACTTTTGATGCTGACGGATTTCGAGCGAAGTATGGCAAGGACCCCGGCTGGGGTGCGTTGCGCGACTATGGCGAGGGAAATCCCTCACGGCTGTGGCTCTTCATTCACCAGAATCATCTTCCGCGCGATTTAGCCCAGCGCCTCAAGCCCTTTGTGCCGCCACCGAAAACAACCCAGATCGAATGCGTAGCTGAACTTCCCCAGAACGTCACATTGTCGTGGGAACAATATGACTATAGCAGTCGAAAAAGACAGATTGTGACCGAGGATGTGTCGCTTTATATTTGTGACACGGAGCGGACAGCGCAACACGATCTATTGGCGATCTTGCGTCTGATCGATGTGGGCAAAGTCCGTGTGAGCGAAAAGACGCAACGTGTGACTCAGGCGGGCGCGAGAGCTATCACCGAGGTATTGGCGGGTGGGGATTTCTATGAACCGACCGAGTCAAAAGACCCGTGGGAAACAGAACCGGGCGCCATGAAAGCCTTCGCCTGGCCCTTGATTTTACAGGCCGCGCGGCTGGCCAGCTCTTCCAGCGGCAAGCTGCAACTGACCTCCGCCGGTAAGAAGGCGCTGACGGCTATCGCGCCCAAGACACTGCGGACGGCCTGGGACCGATGGCTGAAAACCACACTGCTAGATGAATTGAACCGCGTCAACGCGATTAAAGGCCAGACAGGCAAAGGAAAACGGAATTTGACCGCCGTCTCACAGAGAAGGGCGACGATTGTCGAGGCACTGAAGGAATGCCCACCCCATCGGTGGATGACCTTTTCGGCTTTCTCACGTTTCATGCGAGCGGCAGGGCACCGATTCGCTGTTACGCGCAACGCTTGGACGCTCTATATCGCAGAAGTCCATTACGGCAGCCTGGGGGACGAAGGCTTCGGCGGCTGGAACATCCTCCAGGAACGATACATGATGGCGTTTCTGTTTGAATATGCGGCGACTATGGGGCTGATTGATGTCGCCTATATCCATCCGTCTGGCGCCCGGAGAGACCACCATGAACTGTGGGGCACGGACGATTTGGACTGCCTAAGTCGATACGACGGACTGATGTATCTCCGCATCAATGCACTGGGGGCATGGTGCCTCGGTATGGTAGATGAATATGTCGCTCAAGCCGTCGAGGAACGCCTCGTGCTTAAGGTACTTCCCAACCGGGACATTGTCGCTACCGAGCCGCTATCCGCCGGAGATGCGCTCTTTCTAGATCAGTTTGCGGCACAAACATCAGAAGGGGTATGGAAGCTTGACGAGAAAAAGCTCGTGCGGATGCTTGAAGACGGGCACGCCGTTAAGGATGTCGAAGCCTTCCTCAAAGCCAGAAGTGGCGGAGAGTTACCGCAGAATGTCGCTGTGTTCCTCGGCGACACGCACACACGAGCGTCGCAGTTGACAGCAGTGGGTCCCGCACTTCTGATCGCCGTGACAGATGCGTCTCTGGCCAAGCAGTTCGCCCATGAGCGAAGCTTGCGTTCGCTTTGCATGTTGGCGGGGGAAAACCATCTTGTCGTGCCGTCCGAGAAAGAGACTGCATTCCGCCGGGCGCTGCGCAAGTTAGGATACGCATTGCCGGCGGGTCAGGTCAAGTGACCATTCTACCACTCGGTTAAGGGAATAGTCATGAAGTTGTAGAAAATCAGAGGAGGTAATTATCTACGCGTGCTGCGCCAAGTCTTGCCTGCTGGATGAGCGCCCCGAACCACGGAGGAATTCTCAACGCTGTTCAAATGGAGGAGGACAATCTCTTGAATCAAAATCCGATTAAGAACGGAACGCCTTTTTCCGAAGAATGCACCCGTGAAATTGTCCACGATTTTAAGCGAGATGGGTTTGTTCAGATTCCTGGCGTCCTCGAAATCGATGAAGTCGAGGCACTACGCGCCAAGGTTGATGCCCTTTTCGATGAGCCTCGATTGGCTGAATCCGGGCATAAGGGAAGAAACACGTTCATCATTTGGCATTTGAACGAACTGGACCGCATCTTTTGCGACATGCTGATCCGTGAACCCATTTATAGCCTGATGGAGGCCATTTTCGGACCCGGATTCCAACAATGCGGAAATCAGGTGCTGCGAAATGGTCGGGGGCAGGCGATCGACCGCTGGCATGTCGATAATGCCCTGTGGTTTCCACTGCCCGAATCGGTTCCCCGCCATGACCCCCGCATTGAGATGCCGATCTTCTGGCTGACGGTACAGATTGCGCTCACCGACATCGAAACCATTGACCACGGCCCGTCGCAATACGTCCCCGGCAGCCACTACTCCGGCCGGCACCCGCCGGAGACGGGGACACCGGTGTTTGAATCCCGCGGCCCCGTCTCCATCTTTTGCAAGGCGGGTGACATCTACCTGCACAACTCTCAGTGCTGGCACCGCGGGACACCAAACCGGTCCGACCGCCTCCGCTATCTCCTCCAACAACAATACGGCGCCAGTTGGGCCTTTCCGCGTTACAACGCTTACATTCAATACAAAATGCCCGCGCATCTACTTTCTGGCGCCAGCGAACGCCTGCTCAAGGTCCTCGGCGATCTCCGATTCCATCCCGAGACGCGCTACCAGTGATGGCCCCATACGCATCAAGTTAAAGACGCCTCGATAAATCGGGAACTTGCCCCCCTCAGACGCTTATACCATTAAGTTCCCTCTCCCCTTGATGGCTAATCCGTACTCACAAATCAGCAGAGCCTACGCAGAAGGCAACCGGCCAAATAGCATTTCTGACAAGGTCCCCCTTTGGAAAAGGGGGCCGAGGGGATTTGCTCATCTGTCTCGGCGAGCCCGACAATCCC
>JAPUIP010000541.1 GCA_027296925.1 Candidatus Poribacteria bacterium
TAATCTGAGTGGACACTCTGCTTCAGGTATATATCTGTTAGCAAACCGGATTCAGCGACGACAAGAATCCTCTTCGCCTTCCGGTTCCTTGGTTGTGATGAATTCATCAAGGATCTCCTGAACAAGAGTTGGACCGAGGGCATCCCTCAGTTGCCGTCCCATTTCCTTTATTCTTTTTAGACTTGGAATATCTGGTTCCCAGCCTTCAGGTATGTTCCTCCACAAAAATCGATATTTCTGGCAGAATTATATCTTGCGACTTAACAACTGTCAACTACCGAGTTGGTCCCCGACAGAATATCGGCTGAAAATGAAAGGACGTCTTTATGCAGCATTCTCTATCAATCACGGTGGGCAGACAGGATGCCCAGATTAACGGTAGCGATGATCGCGCCCTTCAAGCCGGGGTCGATTACCTCGCCGCGCTTGGGGGCGGAACGCTGAAAATCCTGCCTGGCGAATATCACCTGAACAACGCAATCTACCTCAGAAGTCAGATTCGGATTGAAGGCAGCGGCGCCGAGACGATCTTGATCAAGAATCCCTCTGTCCGGACGAACCTCGCTGTCGATTCGGATTGGTATGACGCGGATGTGACGCTCGCTGATAGAGACGGTTTTGCGGTGGGGTATGGCGTCTGCCTAAAAGCACGAAATCCACATCACGGCGCAAGGGACATCATCAAGCGGACGATTGTCGGGTGCGATGGGGACCACTTCTGGCTCGATCGCCCACTCGACAATAACTTCTGGGCGGACCATGAAGCGCAGATCTCGACACTTTTTCCCATCCTGACCGGTGAGCACATTCATGATGTTGAAATCCATAATCTCGTCCTTGACGGGAATCGCCCCAACAACGAACACCTTGATGGAAACTACGCCGGTTGTATTTTTCTGCAGAACTGTGAGCGCATCGGAATTGATAACGTCGAGGCGCGAAACTATAATGGTGACGGGATCTCATGGCAGATCTGCCACGATGTCACCGTGACGAATTGCCGCAGCTTGAATAACGCAGACCTCGGCTTGCATCCGGGGTCCGGCTCGCAACGACCGACTATGCGGGATAACCACCTTGAGGGGAATCGGCTCGGGCTGTTTTTCTGTTGGGGCGTGAAGCACGGCGTCGCCGAAAACAACCGGATGCTCAACAATCGGGACTTCGGCATTTCTGTCGGTCATCGAGACACGGACAACATCATCCGATCCAACCGAATCGAAGGCAGCGGGAAGGTCGGCGTTCTCTTCCGCGATGAACCCAACGAAGGCCGGTGTCCCCACCGGAATCTGGTGGAAAATAACGATATTGTCAACAGCGGTTCAGATGGGAAGGGGACCGGTATTGACATTCAGGGGCAAACCCGCTCAATCACCATCCGAAGGAATCGGATTACGGAGACGCGGGGCGCCGCAGAATATGTCGGCGTGCGGATTGGTCACAAAACCGCTGATGTTGTCCTTGAGGAAAATGGGTTTTCGGGATTGGCCCTCGACGTTGAAGATCTGCGGTCGCGCCAAACGTGATGCGTGGGACAACTCGCAGAACATTCGTGAAACATCGATTTGCCTGGAGGGGGAATGGAGAGCGCTGCAGAAAATTCGAACCAGAAGCATGGAGGCGTCACATTACGAGCGGTACTGATTGCGCTCGTGCTCGCGCCGATCAACGTCTATATCGTCGTGCAGTGGGAGACGGTCTGGAACACACAGTACCCGACCACGATGACGATTTTTTACAACGTGATTTTCAGCTTCCTTTTTGTTGTTCTATTGAACATTCCGCTGAAACGGTGGGCGCCGTGCGTAGCATTGAGCCAGCAGGAGTTACTAACCGTCTATACCATGCTTGTCATGGTGGTCTGTGTCAGTGGCCACGATTTCAGCCAAGCCCTATTTTGTACGCTGGGCACCGCCCGTTGGTCTGCGACGCCGGAGAATGATTGGAGCAACCTCTTTTGGAAGTATCTGCCGCCACGCCTTACCGTCAATGACGATAAGGTGCTTTACGGATTTTACAAAGGAGAATCGACATTTTACATCGCCTCCCACATCAAAGGATGGCTTGAGCCGATGATGTGGTGGACGCTTTTTCTCACGGTGGTCGCGTTTACCATGTTCTGCATGAACGTCATCGTCAGAAAGCAGTGGATCGAGAAGGAAAAATTAACCTATCCACTCGTTCACCTACCATTTGAGATGAGCCGTGAGGGAAACGGGCATCACCCTTTTTTCAGAGATAAACTGCTCTGGATTGGTTTTGGGTTAGCCGCCGGAGTCAATCTTATTAATGGGATAACCTACCTTTTCCCCCTGATTCCGGAGATTCCGCTCGGATACAATCTTAGCTCGTACTTTACAGAGCGCCCCTTCAGCGCAATGGGCAACTTCCCTATTCAGTTTAATCCTTTCGCTATTGGCCTTGCTTTCGCCATCCCACTCGACCTCCTATTTTCGTGCTGGTTCTTTTTTCTTTTTTGGAAAGCAGAGCGAGTCGTCGGCAGCATGGCAGGGATCAATCAGCCCGGATATCCATTTGCCGAGCAGCAGGTCCTTGGCGGGTATATGGGAATCGCCATCGTCGCGCTCTGGCTAGCACGGAAACCGATTTGGCAGGTCATAAAGAAGGCTGTCGGGGCAAGATCGGATGTGGACGATTCCGGAGAGCCGATGAAGTACAGAACGGCCGTGCTGGGGATAATTTTGGGAATAGGCTTTCTCGTGTTCTTTTCATATCAAGCGGGAATGACCATCAGATTTGCATTGGCGTTCTTTGGCGTCTACTTCGCAATTGCCTTTGCACACACACGGGCGCGAGCGGAACTTGGCCCTCCGATACATGGAATTTACTACTTTGGTCCGCTTCAGTTATTCGTGGCGGTAGTGGGCAGTCGCAAACTCGACAATCAGACATTGACGGCAGCCGCCCCACTCTGGACGTTCACGAAACAATTCAGAAACCATCCGATGCCGTATATGCTTGAAAGCTTCAAACTGGCAGATCGGGCCGGCATGGATACCCGCAAACTTGGGAGAGTGATTATGCTCTCCGTCGTCGTGAGTCTCATCCTAACCTTCTGGACATTTCTGCAATTCAGCTACAAATGGGGCGGCATCAGTGAAGGGCGTGGTATTGGCGCCTATACGACAATTCAGCGGTGGCTCGTTCGCCCGATCGAAACGGATATGCAGTCTCTTGGGGCTGTTGGCGTCGGAGCGCTGTTTGTGTTCATCAACACGGCGCTGCGGTTACGGTTCTTATGGTGGCCGCTGCATCCGTTAGCTTATCCAATTACGGGGTATTTGCCCTTTGAACACCTGTGGTTCCCGTTTTTTATCAGTTGGCTTCTGAAGTGGGCAATCCTCAAGCACGGCGGCATACAGACCTATCGCCGAACGTTCCCATTCTTCTTGGGACTGGTCTTAGGTGACTTCACGATAGGGAGTATCTGGGGCATCATTGGCCTGGTTACCGGCGTACCGACCTACGCCTTTAAGCGGTGGTGAGATAACACGACTTTGATTTTCTCAGAGCGGTGAGATATGAAATTGACAATCGAACATACAAAGATCAAAGCTCGGCATACTTTGACATTCGATATGATAACAATCACTGAACATCTGTAATGCAGAAAATGGTTGATAAAACGCAGCAGGCATGATATATTCTCCATGATTCCTGACAGCGGAGTCATAAGAGAGGACGAACGAGGAACGAACCATCATGCACGGATTGACGTTAGTAAATCCTTACCTGAACAACGATTTATCTCCACCGCCTGCGCGGAGCTATCGCCATCAGAAGTGGCTTGAGCAAGGATATCAACCGGAGTTGCAGCCAATCTCTCCCGACAGCGAGTTGGGGGTTCTCATCGGGCAGATGGGCTGGGCGGGGAGTCATGCCCACGCGAACGGTTATCTGTGGGCTTCGGCGGGTAACATGGGCGTCATCTTATCTGAAGCCGTCGATGAGGACTGCCTGCTCCCGCGTGACCAATCCCCGCGCTATATGTTGCCGCCGGCAATTACCGTGAAAGGGTTGGCGGGGCGGCATGTGCTCTTAACCAAGTCTGGTTCACGATTGGACATGATTGCACTTGAACATCCGTCGCTCACTTTGACGATTGTTGAAGTGGAAGACGACGGCGTACATTACCGCATGCGATTCGGTACGCCATCGACGCCCGCGATCCGCGCCGTACAAATGAAACCGCCGAAACCAACCAGCGAAATGTTCCATTACATGCTAATCTTCGAACAACTTGAAGAACACGGTTTCAAGGTATTAGTGCACCTACAGCCGAAGTTTCTAAATCTCATCTCTCGCAGTGAGCACGGGAAGGCGTCGCGATTTTACGACTTTCTGAAAGGGTATGAGCCGGAAACCCCAATCGTGTACGAAAAATGTGGCGGAATCGGTTTTGTGCAAGAGAGAGCGCCGGGCATCCCTGAACTCTCCTACGAAAGCTTGCGCCTCTTCCGAGGAGAGGACCGCCCCTCAGATCAACGTCATGAGATGCGTTACATCCTCTATTGGGTTGGGCACGGCACATTTTCTCGCGGCATCGATATTTTAGATGCCTATAAACATAACGAATATTTTGAGGCGGCGGCACGAATGGCGTGGGAAGCCAACCATAACCGTATCCACGCCCAGGCCTATAGCAAAGAAATCATCGATTGCATCCTCCGCGAATTCCAATTGAATCAGCAACCCGCTCAAGAAACACCCCATGATCGGGAAAATCTGTATAACTATCCGTAGGAGGAATTCCCTACGAGCCGTGAAGTGAGACAGCGCCATGTCCTCTTCAGGGTAAGGGAATGCGACGCATACTCGCCGACGTTTGACTTTTTATTTAGGATCGGGCTACACCTCTCTAATTTTCTTCCCGGTCTTCGCGGATTCGTAAGCGTTCATCACAATCCGCAGCGCTTCCAGCCCGTCTTCACCGCGAGCGCCCCACATCGGCTCGCGATTATCCCGCACACAATCGACGAAATGCGCGAGCTCTTGCGGATAGCCGAGCGTCCATTCTTCATCAATGGTGGGGCGTGTCCAACCGACTGTCGTTTCCGATTTTTCCGTCGCATAGTCGAAGCCATGTAAGCTGAATGCGCGAATCGGTGAGGATTGCGTGAGATCGATTCGCAAGTTTCCCGTGCTCCCATAAATTTCGACCTGATCATCGATACCGCCGTAGGTAATGTAGTTTGCATCGATTTGAGCACGCACGCCATTTGCAAAAGTCAGCATCACCGAGCCCCAATCCTCACCCTCAAAGTGTTCGTGCAGTAGATTCCCTGAACTCCCGCCGCTGACGTGTCCTGTCACTTCCGTGACCTCTTCTCCGACAAACCACCGAGCGAACCCGATCGGGTGGATGCCCAAATGGATCAGTGCGCCACCACCGCAATATTCGATTTTCTGGGCGTAGATCGAGTGTGAGCCGCTGTGACTCTCCTTCGCTTTGAGATAGAGCAACTTGCCGATAGCGCCCTCCTCGCACAGATGCTTCGCCCGCTGTAGGGCCGGCGCAAACAGCCAATCCTCCGCGTACATCAGCTTGACCCCATTATCCGCGCAAGTGCTGACCATCGCTTCCGCATCTGCCACAGTTGTGGCGAGCGGTTTTTCGCAGACAACGTGGACACCCCGTTCGGCGGCTGCAAGGGTGGACTCTTTGTGCAGAAAGTTCGGCACACAAACACTGACGAGATCTAGGGACGCGTCATCGAGCATGTGGCGATAATCAGTGTAGGTCTTTGACAGGTTGTATTCGTCCCCAAATTGCTCGACGTGTTCGCGGTTGGGCGATGCGGCGGCGTACAATTCAGCGGAGTGACATTTGAGGTAAGCCTCCGCGTGGAGCCGAGCTGCAAATTTAGAACCGATAATGCCGATGCGCAATTTTGACATCCGGTACACCTTACTGAGTTTTTATTCAGGTTAGGAAATTTCGATTAAGCGCCCGTCCCGAACGATTCGGGGTAGAAGTGGTTCAGGCAAGCATGATCTAGTCAAGTCGAGGAGTTTCTTGGGGCGTTTTGGCATCTGTGTTCTCCAGAGTTTTGGTTTGACAGGTTTTTTGGAAGCGTTGTATAATTACTTAGATTGGTAGC
>JAPUIP010000542.1 GCA_027296925.1 Candidatus Poribacteria bacterium
ACTCGCGCGGTGGAGAAACTACAGGTAACGCTGGGCGAGAGGGTTCCTCGGGAATACAGCGACAACCGGACCATTCAATCGATTTTCAAGGTGATTAGCGACACCAACCGGGGGATGGCCAGTGGCGTGGAGCGTGTGACCGCCATCGTACGCAGTCTACGAAACTTTGTCCGACTGGACGAGGCCGAGTTCCAGATGGCGGACATCCATGAAGGCATCGAAAGTACCCTGACTCTGCTCGCCGCCCAGATCGGAGATGGCATCACAATTGTCAAGGACTACGCAGATTTAAAGCCGATTTACTGTTCGCCTGGACAGTTGATCCAGGTCTTCATGCACCTGATAAAAAATGCGATTCAGGCTGTCGAGGGTAACGGAGAGATCGAGATTCGCACTGTCCAGGATAACGGGAGCGTGTCCATCCGCATCCGCGACACCGGCATGGGGATCGCACCGGAACAGCTTGAGCGGATCTTCGATTTTGGTTTTAGCGTGACCGATTCGAGGGTAAAGATGGGGTTTGGATTGCCCACGGCCTACAAAATCGTTCAGGAGCACAAGGGTGAGATCAAGATCGTAAGCGAGGTGGGCAAAGGTACCGAGGTAACTGTCAGCCTGCCCGCCGACTACCGTTAGATGTTCAGGGGTGGACACTTTGGAGAAAGGACTTAAAAACCCCCTCTAACTCCCCCTTCTCACGGGGGAGAGCCTTTCGTACGGGGGAGACCCCATGCGGCCCCACGCTCTCCCCTCCTTACGAAGGAGGGGCCGGGGGAGGTTAACCTGTCCGCCCCTGAACCCTACGGGGTTAGGGACGTTAGCTTGGTGCATATGGGCTTAGCCCCCTACGAGGATCTACTCGCTATGAGTTGACGTATAACTCACGTTATTTAGTTTCCATTCCTTAACGTGCAACGGCGACTGAAAAGGTCGTATAATGAAAAGTGGAAAAGAACGAGGAGATATTCACCATGAGTAGAGACAAAATTGATTCCGTTACGCCGGATTTGGCTTCATTTAACCTTATCGGCGCGAAAATTCTCATCGTTGATGACATTCCTGCCAACCTCAACGTTTTATACGACACCCTCGCCAAAGAAAATTATGAGGTCTTAGCCGCGCCAAGTGGAGAGATAGCGTTGAAAAATGCACAGCGTGCGAATCCGGATCTCATCCTCTTAGATATCGTGATGCCAGATATCAACGGATACGAAGTCTGCCGCCGCCTCAAGCAAAATCAAGCTACGGCAGATATTCCGGTGATCTTTATCACTATCAGAGAGGAAAAGGAAAGTCTTTCCAAAGCCTTTGGGGCTGGCGGTGTCGATTACATCACCAAACCGTTTGAGAAAGAGGAACTACTCCTCCGCGTCGAAACACACTTAAGGATAAGCCAATTGACGAAGGCCCTCTTGCAGAAAAACCATGAATTACAAAAGGAGATTAGCAGACGTGAACAGGCTGAACACGCCCGGGCTGAAGCAGAGGAAGCCTTGCTGACCGCCGACGAACAGCTAAGTTTAATCTCCCAGCGTGAAGTTCAACGATGGGGAATTACTGGCTTTGTCGGCAAAAGCCAAACGGTTCGCAAAACTTTAGAAGAGATTCATAGGCTTCATAAAAACGAAACAATAAACGTCCTGATTACCGGCGAAAGTGGCACAGGTAAAGAGCTCGTTGCCCGCGCGATTCATTTTGGAGGCTCCCGAGCGAAAGGCCCGTTTATTCCTGTCAACTGTTCTGCGATTCCGTTGGAATTGGCGGAGTCGGCACTCTTTGGACACGTTCGCGGCGCCTTTACCGGAGCCAATACCGACCGCAAAGGTTATTTTGAACTGGCTGGTGGCGGCACCGTTTTCCTCGATGAAATTGGAGACATGCCGCTTCAATTACAGGCAAAACTGTTGCGTGTGCTTGAGGATGGATGTATAACCCGCGTGGGCGGGATGAGTGAAAAGCGGGTTGACTTCCGAATCATCGCAGCAACCAACGCTGACCTTCAGACAAAGATGAGTGATGATATGTTTCGTCAAGACCTCTATTTCCGGCTCGCCCGGTTTACCGTCAATGTGCCATCGTTGCGTGAGCGGAGGGAAGACATTCCTTTGTTGATCGAACACTTCCTGAAGATGCTTGCTACAGAGATGGGAATTGAAAGCCCAACGATAAGTGCTGAGTCTCTTGAGGCACTTATGTCATACAGTTTTCCCGGTAATGTCCGGGAGTTGAAGAACATCATCGAATATGCCCTGATTTTAAGCGAAGGTGCAGAAATCCAACCCTTACATTTGCACTTTATATCTTCCCCGACTGCCCCCGCTACGCCCCCGGATTCGGATACCATTGTGTTTTATGACGGAAATTTTGTCGAAGTGCAGGATATGCCACTAAAATATGAGCGCGATTCTCAATTTTCTCGTGTCTCGCTAGATGCCTTGCTTACCGCCGCCCAAACCAAGCAGAACGCTCTTGAGCGGCACATCCTTGCGGAGGCACTGAGGCAAAACGATTGGAATCGCGAGTGGACGGCAAAGGTTTTGGGAATTGGTCGAAAAACACTGTATCGAAAGATGCTCGAACATCATATCGAATAATGGGTCATGCCTGACCCGATTTTGGGTCGCCCGTGACCCACAGGGTGTTGTCAAATGGTGTCTTGGTTTTCGAGAGATTCTCCTTGCTCATAATGGTTTTCGTGAGTCACATCTGACCCATGAGCCACAAGGAAGAGAGATATGATAAACGATAAATGCTCCGAAATAGCCGTCAGCATTGAGTCCTCCCCAACTGGAGTCAAATGAAGCGTGTTGGCATGCAATATGCGTAGAT
This sequence comes from Candidatus Poribacteria bacterium, assembly GCA_027296925.1. Classification (GTDB taxonomy): domain Bacteria; phylum Poribacteria; class WGA-4E; order WGA-4E; family PCPOR2b; genus JAPUIP01. Next base: position 2,830 of record JAPUIP010000542.1, read on the forward strand.
ACAAGCTAATATAGTCAAGCAGGTAACTCGCCCTCTATTGCCAGCAAGCGGCTGGCTTCATGGATGGATAACTCCAGAAAGGAATCTGAAAATGTTTACCAAGACCCGTTACTTCTCAATGCAGTCGGCAATCATTGCCAGTCTGATTCTTGTCCTCGCGCTCGGTGTTGTCTGGGCGGCGACTTATTCCAACAGCAAAGTTATCGATGAAAATGGTGGCGTCATTGTCATCAACAGCGATGCGAAAGTCACAATTCCAAACGGTGCTCTAGGCGACTATCTCAATGATGAAGGGATTGGCTCAGTTGAGATTACTGTGGAGATGGTTGAGATTAATGATGGTGGGGGGAATCTCGACACATTAGAATTCACCTTCGGTCCTTCTGGCGCGTCCTTTGATCCGCCACTTGAACTGAAGCTCAAAGGAGATTACCTTCTCGCAAATCACCTGCTCTATGACGAGTTGGGTGAAGCCCTCGAATATACCACCCAAGGCAACGGCAACCTGATCACCTTCTACATCTCTCATTTTTCCAGGTATAGCTATGATCACTACGACTATTGATGGCTAGCGTCCTACAGGGAAGTTCATGGGTTCAAGGGGGCATATCGGACTCTTGAACTCATGAACTCTTGTTTTGGATGGAACTTCTGAACCAATGGTCTCTTGAATAGAAACTGATTCAAATGAGCAACCCGCTCACTATTGCCAACAAGCAGCTGGCTTCATGGATGGATGATTTCACGAAAGGAGTCGTGTTAAAGCAAGAAGGGCAACCTTTGCGAAAGCAAACGGTTGCCCTTCTGTTTTTCGGGCTATTTGGACAAAAAAACAGTCGGCAGAATTAAGCAAGTTTAGGACAGACAAGCATGAGCCTTTTACTCATTCTCCTTTTGTTTTTCAGTGATATCCAAAGCACCATCCAATTGACGCCCGTGACAACGTCTGCGGGCATCCAATTCCAGCA
>JAPUIP010000543.1 GCA_027296925.1 Candidatus Poribacteria bacterium
GTCTCTGAGGGCCAAGCAGGAGGCAATCGTTTGAAGCGCGGGCGTAGCAGCATCCGGATGGCCTATCATAGACTTGATTGAACTGATAGGGATGTGATAAGCCCTTTCTCCGAAAGCGAGTTTGATTGCGTTGGTTTCAGCGAGATCGTGATAACCTGTGGAAAGACCCATTGCACAAATATAATCAAGCTCTGATGGATGGATAGATGCCCTGTTGATCGCAGCCAGAATCGTCTCAGCGGCAGTTTCCCCTGTGACGTCGAAATTTCGTATGTCCGCTGCTTCACAGCCTACTGCGCATCCGAGCAGTTCTGCGTAAACATCAGTTCCTCTGTCGATTGCGCTATTTCGCGCTTCAAGGATTATCGCACCCGCCCCTTCGCTGAGTACATATCCATCCCGCCGTTTATCAAAGGGTTTAGAGGCTTTTTGCGGCTGATCATTACTGCTGGTGGACAAAAGGCGGCTGGCAGACACCATAGCGAATGTGAAGGGATGAAGCAACGATTCGGAACCAGCGATGACAACCGCATCCGCAACACCACTTTGAATCTGATCGCACCCCCAACCGATCGCATTACTGACTGCAATACAACCTGAGGTGAAGCTGGCTATCGGGCCTTTGGCTCCTAATTCTGAGGCGATATGGATTGTAGAAAAGTGGGGCGTATGCGATTCGCCTAAATACCGATTCATACCTTTCCAGCCATCTTTTAAAAAGAGAGGATGGTCTCTATCAAATATATCCTCTTTGGGCACATTGGTACCAAAGGCAACCCCAATTTTCTGAGACGGAATTTTTTCCAATTGGGCATCATCGGCGGCCATCTTGGAGACAGCAACCGCAAACTGAGCGACTTTGGGCAACCGCTCTATCAGTTTCCGGGAGAGATAGTCTGCCGGATCAAACCCTTTCACTTCACCGGCAATCTGGCACGGCAGGTCTGAAGCATCGAAACTAGAGATTCTGTCAATTCCCGAACGTCCTGCTACCAGTGCCTTCCAGAACTCTTCCTTTCCAATTCCATTGGGGGCGATAGCTCCCAGCCCGGTAATAACGACACGCCTTTTCATAAAACATCCCCCAAATCTTCATTGACGGGTGCACCCGTCAAGTTAAGGGCTGTTCATTATATTATCACGCAGATAAATAGCGACAGTTTCAGATTTTTCACGACTCCGAATTAGAAAGGGAAGTATTCATTTACGATTTCGCCTCAAGCTCCAACTGAAAGCCCGATTCATTGGGTTTTGAGGCGGCTTACTGAACTCATCACAGAGAGTATGTGAAGAATTTGGATTTCAATTCAGAAAGATTGCGTGAGACGCACCGTCGAAAGTCTTCCGATTTCCGGGGCGCCGACAAATTCCTGATGCTTATTATCAAGCAAGTTCTGTACCGTTAGCGACAACCGAGTGTTAAGAAAAAAAGGTAAATCATAGCCTGCGTTCAAATCGAGCACGGCATATGAATCGACTTCACCGACGTAAACGCCTGAGTTGACCGGAAAACCGTCCACATAACGCAGGCGGAGCTGGGTATTCAAACCCAGATCAGGATTGAGATATTGTGCACTGAGCCCCAATTTATGCTTTGACGCATTCAGGGCAATATCGCTGATTTCATCAACATTTTCGAAGAAATCCTTACTGATGTAAGAATAGTTACCACCGAAGTTCCAATTCCGGTTCGCGTAATAAGTAAAGTTGAGGTCTGCACCATAGAGGGAAATATCCCCGAAATTCCGGTAAGTCAGAATCACGTCCGTGTCGCTTTGCGCCTGCTCGGGCGAAATCACGCCAAATGGTGTGTTGGCGATAGTCGGGAGAATCTGTTCAGCGATAGCTTGCGCTTGCGCCGAAGCTTCAGACTCTGGCAAGCCGGCTGCAACTAAGCGAGACGTCATATCAGCGATCAGCACCGGCCCCAACGTCGCGGCATCTGCGAAAACGTTCGGTGTTTCTAATCTTAATGGACTGGTAAAATCTTCCTTATGTGTCCGATAAGCATCCACAGCGAAAATCAGCCTCTCCCGGAGGATACCCTTGTAGCCGATTTCAAAGGTGTTGGTGATGGTCGGCTTAATCGGATCGACGTTCGCCACATCCGCCATAATGTCGCCGGTGATTAGATTGCGAAAAATACCGTCTACCGTTTGGCTGAGTTGCGTCGGTAGGGCCGCATCCAACTCCGGGTTTTGAGCAAGCAAAATGTTGCGAAATGCCGGCCATACATTGTTTACTGTGGCATCCGCGTAGCCATCAATCTGATCAAACTGTGAATACATCTGAGCACGTCCATCATCACCGCGACGGAATGTCCACCCCGTCGTGGGAACACCTCGCCCACTAATGACAGCCAAATTCTTGTCGGGCTCGAAAGGGTTCGGAATGGATGCACTCGGAATATCGAGGAAAAGATTATTGGCTGTCGGCGTCCGGAAAGCTCGGTTATAGGTCGCCCGGAAGTTGTGATTTACATCCGGCTGAAAAACAAACGCCGCTCGCGGGGAAAAGTTCAGATCATCAAGTCGGTTGTGATCATCAAGCCGGGCGGCGGCAACAAACTTCAATTTCGAGGTTAACTTGGTTTCCGATTGCAGATAGACGCCAACTTCGTTGATGTCGTCGTCATCTTCGTTGCGCCCATAAATTGTTCCCTCGGTGTTGGGCCGAGTTAGCAGCAGATCAACGCCATAGGTAAAACGTTGCCGATTTGCAAGCTTGAAACCGTGTTGAACCTGGCCCACAAGTAGCCTGGATTTATCAACCAGCGGGGCACCCCGAAGCAAGAGAAAGGTATCATCGCCGGCATCACTACGGTTCAAAAAGGCTTGCGCAAAAAGGTTCTTGTAGAGTAGCTTCCCTTGAAAGTAGCTGTAGGTCCAGTCCTTTATCTGGACCGCACCGATCGTGGTTAGTTGGATTTGGTCGACTCTGGTGAAACCGCTGGAAAGAATTGTAGTCAGATTCTCGGTGAGACGCAGATCCAGCCGAGCTTCGCCATTGAACTTTTTAACGTCAAAATCCCGTTGACCAATTTTGCCCGCATCCGCACCGGCATCCAATCTGTTTTGACGATTTTCGATCTCGGCTGGGTCGTCAAACCTCCAGTCCTCTCCCTGGTAATATTGACCGGCAATTTTGTAGCCAATTCGGTTATTAACGCTTCCGGCGTGTCGGAAAGAACTCATTAACACGCTACGTTCACCGCCCCCGAAGCTGATCGTCGTTCCTTCAGATCAGAAGGGGGATTTGGTGAGGATGTGCATCACGCCATCGGCACTGTTCGGCCCGTATAACGCAGACCCCGGTCCTGAAACAACCTCAATCCGTTCGATATCCTCGTTTGTCGTTGGGATGAGGCTATAGACGTTGGCACGTAAGGACGGAAGACGAGCGATACGATTGTCGGCGAGAGACATGAGCGCATCGTTAAAAGCGTTGTTAAAACCACGAACCACGGCGTCTGATGTTATGAGACCGGAGGTGGTGACATATACCGCCGGCATGGATGCCAGGTAATCGGTTACTGTGGATGCGGTTCTGTCCTGAATTTGTGAGGCGTAAAGGACCGAAATCGATGCGGGCGCCTCAAGGACTTTTTCCGGCCGCCGCGAAGCTGTGACAGCCACTTCGTCGAGTTCGATGACTGTTGGATATAGGGAGATTTCGAGGGATTTGGTTTCCCCAGCAGTGAGTTTGATGTCTTCCAAAACTGTTTTGGCGTATCCCGCATGAGAGACACTCAGCATATAGGTACCGGCGGCCAGACCCTGAATTTCAAAGGTGCCGGTTGCAGCCGAACCCGTTGGTTGTCTTGCGATGCCCACAGAGTTCACAACGATTATCGCACCGCCGATCCCTTGATTGGTTTGTGCATCTACGACCACACCGCGCAGTGTTACGGTTTGTGCGGTGACCGAAGTCGCGGCCACACCGATGAGTAAAGCGAATAGCAGACTTGTTAAAGCAGAGCAGACCTGTGGCGTTTTCATAATACATTCCCCTCCAGAGCAAACTGTAGAAATGGTTATTGAAACGCCGCTACTTTCCTAAAATCAGCATATCTGCGACAGACAGCGCCATGAGAACCAAGCTCACCATGCCATTCAACGTGAAGAAAGCAAGGTTTATCCGTGAGAGATCCTTGGGCTTGACAATTGCATGTTCATAAATCAGAATAATCGCCACGACTCCAACGCCGATTAAGTAGAGAAGGCCGAGATCGGTCAACAGTGTAACACCGATCAGTACAGCGATCATTACCACATGCAGCGCCGAAGAGAACCACAATGCGCGCCGAATCCCAAACCGCGCAGGGATGGAGTACAGTCCGTGTTTTCGATCGAAACCAAAATCTTGACATGCGTAGATAATGTCAAAACCGGCTGTCCAGAGCAGGACTGCCAGCCCAAGCACCAATGGTGGCAAATCGAACCGGCCTTTGATTGCAATCCACGCGCCGACCGGGGCAATTGAGAGTGCTAAGCCGAGCCAGAGGTGAGAGAACGCGGTAAAGCGTTTCGCATAGGAATATCCCATAATCACCACGAGCGCGACGGGTGAGAGCGCGAATGCAAGCCGATTGAGATTGTAGGCGGCAAATACGAGCAAGCCCGCAGAAACGAGGGTAAATCCCCACACTGCTCCCTGCGATATGAGTCCCACAGGAATAGCTCGCATCGCTGTACGTGGATTTGCCGTGTCGATCTCTGCATCGGCCAGGCGGTTGAACGCCATCGCACAACTCCGCGCACCGACCATTGCGACGAGTATCCAGCCGAGTTTATCTAGCGGCGGAAATCCGTCTGAGGCGATGAACGCACTCATGATCGCGAATGGTAGTGCGAAGATCGTGTGCTTAAATTTGATCGTGTCCAGGATGATTTTGATTCTTTGAAAGATCATCTCACTCAAGACCGATGTGAATCAAAGGAATTTTCAGCTTTCGTTTGTGGCACGGAACATGGCATAGCCGATAAAGAATCGGGTAAGATGTCTCATGGCTGCCGGCTACGTTTGGGGTTCTTCCTTCCACCGTTGGATGAGCCCGGCGTCGATGCTAAACTGATCCAACAGTTTCGTAATGACGAAATTGATCTGATCATCGACGGTTTTCGGAAAGTGATAGAAACCTGGCATAGCAGGCAGAATGCACACGCCGAGTTGGGACAGCTTCAGCATGTTTTCAAGATGGATAGAACTGAGCGGCGTTTCGCGGGGAACGAGGACGAGCTTCCGACGCTCTTTGATGCAGACGTCAGCAGCGCGGTGGATGAGGTTGCGGGAAATACCCGCTGCGATGGAGCCGATTGTGCCCATGCTGCAGGGGGCGATAATCATGCCTTCGGTGCGGAAGGAGCCACTTGCAATAGCGGCGGCAACATCGGACTGATGATGGTAAATCACTTGATCCGACGCATAGCCTAACAGCGATTCAAGGCGGAAATCATCCAGATCCACACGAATCTGAAGTTCCTCCCATAACGCCCTCACCCCTGAGTTAGAGATTGTCAAATGAATCTCATAATGGTTACGCTGGGTAAGGACTTTGAGCAGACGTAAACCGTAGATCACGCCGCTCGCACCTGTAATCCCGACAATCAGACGATGCAACTAATCCTCCTTGATTCTGAAACGGCAAATTTGGGCATGAGCTCCGTATCATTGAAACGTTTCGCATCCACAGCACTTATGAACTGTACCTCGTGTTCCACGACTACATATTTGGATGGTACCGCAGATTTCCCGCACTTTCTATGCGTTTTCTGCGGACCGTAAAGGATTTCCATAAAACGCCCCGTTGAGGTTAACGGAATATCTTGTCGGGATGGCCGCAAAATGGGCCTTCCATGTGGCACCAAGAATTATAACAAGATTTCCGACCTACATCCATGAGGTAGAGACCCTATTTTATCGTCAGGCGCGACCCAATTTGCCAGGTCCCAACCGAAAAAGGTATGCTTCTGAGTTTTCAAACAGACGCACATGCGATGACTTTGAGCAATTAAACCATCAATTCGGAATGACGACTTTCAGTTGTATTTTAACATATTAATATACTTTTCGCTACGTTGTTGATGCACAATAATGGGCAGTGAAGGAAATCGCAACAAGGGGCCAACTCTAAGTTTGCGCGATCTCCAAAATACACTTCATGACGTTTTATCAGTTTTGTGGGCGAGCACCAGGGCAACTGATGATAACTCGTGATGGACCGATTACTTTGTACCGAAGGGCGACAGATTGCCAGACGAATCAAACGCAAACGGTTTTAACTCACCGATAACCTCGAGATCGCTGTGGAGTTGTGCATCCTCAAGGAGGGCTTCGGAGATGTCGACCGCTGTTAGGTGGAGCGTGCTTTCGATGCGCACCACTTTTCCCTCCTCCGGTGGGGTAAGCCCGATTGTGTTCAACGCGACTTCGATGGCTTCACGGTCGGTGTCGTAATAAAAGGGGATACGCGACTTCTGCGGCCCGAGCGCCGTAATGCAATTCATGTACATTGCGTGCCGATCAATACTCTCCACAAGGCGTGTCGTTGTAAAATCTGCGAGACCAATTCCTGTTGCGTTGCCGTCGCTCTCACTTGTCAGGTCACGGACGAAGATTCGTAAAATCGCGGGCTTCTCCGGTTCGGGTTCAAAATTCTGCATCATGCGACCGATGACGTTGGTATCCATCCCCGTCCCACTGATATTCTTGCCCATAGCGTCCACGATCAGGAGATCCATTGCGTCAAACGGCAGTCGCCCCATCAGTGACTTCGATTCGACGAGGAGTTCGCGCTCCCGACGTATCAATTCCCCCGATCGGATGGCGGCGACTTTTGCGGTCTGCTCGTGTGCATTTTCGACCAACCCGACGCCAAACGCAATCTTCCCAGTTTCTAGCACCAAACTGCAGACGGTCCGAATCACATGCTCAAAGCCGTAGTGGAAGAAGGCGCGATGGTACATATTCGCACCCCTTTGCTTGCCGAACCCAATCGCCATCATCTTCATCAAGCCACTCTCGATTGAGCCACTAAAATCGGTGTGCGCTTTGATGCGATTGATCGGCACAATGTGATCGGCTTCGGTGGCGTATCGATCAAGGAAAACGGGTAGACCGTCAGCAGTTTGACCGACTTCAACAACATCCATCGTTGCCTTGATTGGCGCCCCGACTGTCTCCTTGGTGATGCCGTAGTGCTCGAGCAAACTTCGCTGGCCTTCCGGAGTCGCCCCGCCGTGACTTCCCATTGCCGGCACAATAAACGGTTTTGCGCCGAGCCCTTTGAGGTAATCCACCGTTGCCTTGACAGCGACAGCGATGTTCGCAACGCCACGACTCCCGGCACCGATAGCAACGCTGTCCCCGTGTTTCACGATTGACGCAGCATCGATCTGATCTAATTCAGCCGCAATTGCTGTGGGAAGATCCGCGACAACGGGCGCATCAAAATGCTGTTTTATACGAATCATTTTTGGCAATGCCATAATTTTACCCTTCCGTGCGCTGTGAAATGTTGCTACCATATTACCAGAAGTCGGGATGGATTGCAAGTGAGAAATGCGTGAAATAGAAATCTGCAATCAAGCAAAGGAACAAACGCGACATTGAAAGAGCCGCGAATTTGATTGTGAAGTTTGACTTGCAAGAAGTTAAGATGAAATCAATGCCAAAGCCAATCTCATTGTAGATTTCTATGCGTGACAGATTCGCCGGTTGATTCATCCACTAAAACGTTCGTCCACTGGCTTCAATGAACGGTTTGAGTTCCTTAACCAGTTGGAGGAATTTTTCCG
>JAPUIP010000544.1 GCA_027296925.1 Candidatus Poribacteria bacterium
ACGGGCGATAGGCTTTTATACTTTGTCTGCTACAAACCCATCAATGGCTTCATTCGACTCAAACCTCATCATCACAAGCGTTATGCTTACCTCGACTTTGTTAAAATTGCATGACTAAAGCCGAATTCATGGCTTGGGCAGAAAACCGCGCAAAGCGAAAATGAGTCCAAACCCGTTTCCTATCTGCCCGAAAAGAGGGTTCCATTTTCAGACTTTAGTAACGATTCCCCATTCGGTTGCACATAACTTACGCTAGTGCCGTGACTCGAAGGCGGCCATTTGAGCGAATTTTAGATTTGATTCTAAATGTGCAATTAATCGGTACTGGTCAAAGGTCATGCTATGATAACTTATTTGAACGCACTCAAACCGTTTTTCGCTTGACCTAGATTCTTGCCAGTGCTACGATATAGGCGTTGATTGGGAAACAACGTGTCTCTATTCCGCAGATTTCAAGGCGGCATTACCGGAATAGCAAGGAGGAACTGCACGATGATTGGAAAGACGACCAAAACGTTTGCCTTTCGCACAAAAGATGTGCATTGGAACAACGACGGTCTACGTCCTTACTTTGCGTATCGCAATCTGGGCATCAATCACGCCATCGGGGGCGAGGTGCTAGCACACGTTATTCGCCCGACCAATCCTCAGTGGCACCTAATCTATAATTCCTGCGAGGTGAATTATGAAGATCGGTATGTTCATGATGCCATTGCATCCACCGGAAAAGAACCGGACACAGACTTTTGACGAGGACAGAGAGTGCATCATTTGGGCAGATGAACTGGGTTTCAGCGAAGCGTGGATCGGTCAACACCACACCGCCGAGTGGGAACCGATTCCGTCTAACGATGTGTTCATCGCTAACATGTTGCCACAAACGAAAAACATTCGATTGGGGACGGGTGTGACCATCATCACCCAACACCACCCAGCCAATGTCGCTGTTAGACTTGCTTATCTCGACCATCTGGCGAAAGGTCGATTCAACGTCGGCTTTGGGCAGGGCGGCGTGCCGACCGATTGGGGGTTATTCGACCTGCCGGATCCGAGGACGCAGGGGCTGATGACCCTGGAGGCGATGGACATTGTCCTGAAGCTCTGGCAAGAAGATGGCCCGTTCGAGTTCAAGGGGGATTACTGGAACGTCAAGCTCGGCGAGAAGGTCGTGGAACTCGGCCTGGGAAACGTGCTGAAGCCGTACCAGAAGCCGCACCCACCGATTGCGATGAGCATCGTTCGGGAAGAATCGATGGCTGCCAAGACGTGCGGGCTGAGGGGTTTCATTCCGATCAGCATCAATATGGCGCCGGCCCACAAGGTGAAGCGACAGTGGGAACTCTACTGCGAAGGTGTTGCCGAAGGCGGACGCGAACCTGACCGTTCGCAATGGCGCATCTCCCGCAGCATATTCGTCGGGGAATCGGATGAGCAGGCGAGAGCGCATGCGTTGAACGGTTCGTTCGCCGCGTCATTGATGTACCTGCACGGTATGCTTTCTCGTGCGGGTATGCAGGACTTGCTGAAACAGGATTTGGGGATGCCCGACGAAGCGATTGACGCGGAGTATATCATCGACAACATCGCCATCGTCGGTGGCGTTGACACGGTGACGCACAAGCTTTTTGAGCTCTACGATATCACCGGCGGTTTCGGCACCCTGTTGATGATCGCCCACGACTGGGACGACAAGCCTAAGATGCGTCGGTCGATGGAGTTGATGGCAAAGAAGGTGATTCCTCAGTTGCCCTGAGTCGTTCAAACCTGTATGTTGAGGGTGCACCTTACAAAAGCGAGGGCAGAGCAAGGTATCGCCAATGGTTCGATGAATTTCCACTAACCGGGTACACCTTCGCTATGCCTGTGGTTTACACATGGGACGCGATTCCGACGTGGTACGATTTCGATAACATCGATTATCGCTGGTTTTACAATATGCTGTTGGTGGGTAGCAACGCGGGAAAACACACGCCCCCCGAGGTTCCCATTGTTACCTTTGTGCATTGGCACACGGTCGAGGTCACTCAAAAAGCGGGAAGTGTGAAGCAGTTTAGTCAGGATAAATACCAAGAACTTCTCTGGCACTTGCTACTTCGTGGGCACAATGGGCTATTTATGTGGTGTCCGCAGACTGAAGTCGGGATCGAAACACGATTGGTACACCAGGTGTATGGAGCATCGTTACAATACAGAGAATTTCTCGAACACGGCGAACCGATAATGTTCGATGTTCCATCCCAACCCAGTCCAGTGGTATCTGGACTCAAACTGGGGAACCGCTTGCTACTGAGGCGGACAGACTTTGATGACAGAGAAACGACTGTTCCGTTGCGTGTTAGCGGCATAACTGTTGAAGTTAAACGTATCGAAGGAGAATGCCAAATCGTCTCTTTTTCGGGGTAGGGGCCAGACAGGTTCCACCAGAGAGATTCCAGTAAAATCAATGATAAAGAAGAACCACATTTGCACGGCTGGAGGAAGAGATTATGGAACAATGGATATGTGTATACTCCGGAGCAACCATTATCGGGGCAGTTTGTTTGGCACTCATTGGCGCGGTAGCTCCCGTTGATGTTCTATCTGAAGACCTCCGGCTGCCAGAAGACGTCGAGCGGGTCTGGAATCTGTCCAAGGCACACCATGATACGACTCCCACCCGCGAGCGCATCTGTATCAACGGACTATGGCGCTGGCAGCCGACTTCCAATGACGCGGATGAGATACCCACAGATGGATGGGGTTATTTTAAAGTGCCGGGAGCATGGCCGGGAATCACCAACTACATGCAGAAGGACTCTCAAACCGTTTATGCGCATCCGAGGTGGAAGGATACTCTCTGGCGCGATGTCACCGCCGCTTGGTACGAGCGCGAAATCACAGTACCGGCAGAATGGACAGGTCGGCGTGTCACGGTGTCCGCTGAATATCTCAACTCCTACGCTATTGTATACATTGACGGAAAAAAGATCGACCATCTCCGATTCCCAGCGGGAGAAGTGGAGGTCACACACGTGTGCCGCCCAGGGGGCAAATACCTGCTATCGATGCTCGTCGTCTCACTACCTCTGGAGGGTGTGATGCTCTCGTATAGCGATACGGCTTCCGCCCGCCAGATCAAGGGCACAGTGGCGCGCCGTGGTCTTTGCGGCGATGTCTTTTTAGTGAGTACCCCCGCGGAGGAACGTCTGACCGATGTCAAGGTTGATACTTCCGTGCGCAAGTGGGAGATCGGGTTCGATGCCGCTGTGCAAGGTGTCAGGGCGGGTAAACAGTATTCGCTGGTCGCCCGAATCACTGAGAAGGGACAGGATATCAAGGAATTCAAGAGTAAACAGGTCAAAGCGGAGGACCTAACTAAAGGCAGGATTACGTTCACCGCGAAATGGAAACCCGACAAGCTGTGGGACACTCACACGCCGCAGAATATGTATGAACTGCACCTGTCGCTACTGAATGTTGAGGGGAACGTTCTGGATACCTACGATGTGGTCCGCTTCGGATTTCGCGAGTTCTGGATCGACCAGCGTGATTTCTATCTGAATGGTAGTCGTATATTCTTATCCGCTGTTCCACTTGATAACGCTCAGGTTGGGGCAGCGACGGCGACTTACGACGCGGCGAAAGAGAGCCTTTCCCGCTTGAAAACCTTCGGTATCAATTTCGTATACACGCACAACTACGGTTGCGAACCGGGGGCACACCTGAGTTTCTCGGACATTCTACGGGCGGCAGACGACCTGGGAATGCTGGTGGCTTTCTCGCAACCCCATTTCGGTCACTACGACTGGGATGCGCCAGACGCAGACAAGACCAATGACTACGCACGGCATGCGGCGTTTTATGTGCGTGTGGCACAAAACCATCCGTCGGTCGTTATGTATTCCATGAGTCACAACGCCACCGGCTATAGCGAGGACATGAACCCAGACTTCATTGACGGCATCTATACCAAACGAGGCCGTTGGTCTCTGAACAACACGAAAAAGGCGGTTCGGGCGGAGGCGATTGTGAAACGTCTCGACCCAAGCCGTATCGTTTACCACCACTCCTCCGGTAACCTGAGTTCGATGCATACGAGCAATTTTTACGCGAATTTCACACCGGTGCAGGAGATGTCCGACTGGTTTGAGCATTGGGCGACCCAAGGGGTAAAGCCAGTTTTTTTGTGTGAATACGGCGTTCCATTCTCCTGGGATTGGACGATGTATCGCGGGTGGTACAAGGGCAAAAGAGAATTTGGTAGCGCGAAAGTGCCGTGGGAATTCTGCCTTGCCGAATGGAACTCACAGTTCTTCGGAGACCGCGCCTTTCAGATCAGTGAGATGGAGAAAAAGAATTTGCGTTGGGAGGCAAAGCAGTTTCGTGCTGGAAATCTATGGCACCGCTGGGACTACCCACATCGCGTTGGATCGAGTGACTTCGTCGAGCGGGAGCCGATATATGAAATGTACTTCACAGATAACTGGCGTGCCTTTCGCACCTGGGGCATCTCGGCAAATTCCCCGTGGGAACATCATCTTCTTTGGAAGTTGCGCGACGGCGTAGACAAAGGGCGTAAAGTTTTGAGGGTTGACTGGAGCAATCTGCAACAACCTGGGATGAGCCCTGACTACATTGAGGAACGCTATGAACGGATGGACATGGCCTTCGCACGTTCAGACTGGATACCTACGCGCGGCGCACAGTCACTCATCCGAAACAACCAGCCGCTTCTGGCTTACATCGCTGGCAAACCCACCCGCTTCACCAGCAAGGACCACAACTTCATCGTCGGCGAGACGGTCGAAAAGCAGCTCATCGTTATCAACAACTCGCGGGTGACGGTAAGCGGCGACTGTTCGTGGTCACTAGACCTACCCACGCCTCTCGTCGGTCAAAGTCAAGTCACCGTGGATACCGGTCAGCAGGTGCGAATACCGCTACGCTTCGATCTTCCAGCGGAACTCAAATTCGGCGAGTACAAGCTGACGGCGAAAACAGTATTCAGCACGAGCGAAATACAGGAAGACCAGTTCATTGTCCATGTCCTGCCCCGTCTGCCACGCCTGCATGCGGACGCCAAAATTGCGCTGTTCGACCCCAAGGGCGAGACAGCAAACCAACTCAAGGGGATGGGTGTTTGGTTCGACACCGTGGACGCGAAGGCAGACCTGGGTGCATACGACCTACTGATTGTCGGCAAGGCTGCCTTGACGGTGGACGGGCTGGCACCAAACATAGACCGAGTGTGCGACGGGCTGAAGGTGCTCGTATTCGAGCAGACAGCGGACGTGCTAGAAAAACGGTTTGGTTTCCGAGTGGCAGAATACGGCCTACGCAACGTCTTCCCCCGAGTGCCTGACCATCCGGCCTTGGTGGGATTGCAGACGGAGCATCTGAGGGATTGGTGCGGCGAGGCGACGACTCTTCCGCCTCGATTAAACTACGAGTTGAGCCCTCAGTTCAATAATGTGCCGACGGTCACCTGGTGCGGTATGCCAGTGCCACGCGCCTGGCGTTGTGGCAATCAGGGCAACGTCGCCTCTGTTCTCATCGAAAAGCCCGCGTGCGGTGATTTTATGCCCATCGTGGATGGCGGATTCAGCCTCCAGTATAGCCCGCTAATAGAGTACCGAGAAGCCGAAGGGATGGTGCTCTTCTGCCAGATGGACGTGACCGGACGCACAGAAAAAGAGCCTGCAGCCGAAGTGCTGACCGCTAACCTCATCGAATATGTCTGTACTTGGAAATCGTCGTCACGACGACGAGCTTTCTACGTCGGTGAACCCAAGGGGAAGATGCACTTACAGAAGACCGGATTTCGGTTGGACGCCTACGATAGTGATGAACTGAAGGCGGGCGATGTGTTAATCCTCGGGCCGGGCAGTGGCAGTATGCTCTCAACACACAAGGCTGACATCAATGCATTCTTGAAGGCGGGTGGATATCTGCTGGGCATCGGCTTGACACAGGACGACGCAAATGCATTCCCACCGTTGAAGGTGTCGATGAACCGGACCGAATACATCAATGCTTCCTTCGAACCTCCGGAGGCAAACTCGCTATTGGCAGGCGTTGGGCCCGCGGATGTACATAATCGTGACCCGCGCACCATTCCCTTGGTGTCCATGATAGAGCAGGGCTCAGAAGCTAGAGACACCATCGTTATTGGCGATGGTATCCTCGCCGTCGCTTCCGAGGGAAACGTAGTCTTCTGCCAACTGGTACCCTGGCATTTCGCGTACGAAAAAAACTTCGGGCTCAAGCGGACATTCCGCCGCACCAGCTTTCTCGTGACACGTTTGCTAGCCAACCTGGGAGTGAGCGGGGAAACTCCCTTGCTTTTTCGCTTCTCAACTCCAATTGCCACCAATTCGCCCGATCGGTGGTTACAGGGCTTCTATCTAGACTCGCCAGAGGAATGGGACGATCCTTACCGCTTTTTCCGGTGGTAATAACCCAAACCGATCTCAAAAGGACATGATGAGGGGAGCAGATGTTCAAAACAATCACAAGTCACAGGCGCAGCGGCTTTCCCGCTTGGGCAGTGATGGAGCGACAATTGATAGCGGCAATCGATGACGCCGCACCGATTTTCTTGGAAAAGTATACTCGCCCGGGCGGAGCGCTGATTTGGCGGGAGGACTACCCGGGAGATGGCGTGTGGGCAGATGATTTGTACGAGGCGTTTTTCAACTGGCCGCTCTATTATGCCCTCGGTGGCAGTGACTATACTCTGACAATAGCGGTTCAACAGTGGAATGCAGTTACCCGCCAGATTGAGCACGATTACGGTCGTGCAACGAAGGAGTTCATCAACAACGACGACTGGTTCCACAACAGCGAAAATTACATCTATTTTTACGGCCTGGGCATGGCTGACCCCACCAACGCTGAGATGATGCGGCGAGCGAGACGTTTCGCGGGCTTCTACATGAACGAAGACCCAGACGTTGCAAATTACGACCCCAAACACCGTATCATTCGTTCACCCTTTAGCGGAAGTACAGGCCCACTCTTTCACGCCCGCTACGCCGATGTGCAGTATAATATCGAGTACGGTCACACCACTTTGGGGCCGGGCTTTGAAATTCCGGATGAATGGTACAAGAATGAGACATTAAGGGAAGCCATTCACGCCCACTTCGATAAGGTCGTGATGCGTGGTGATGTCCCGGTGAACCTGGGCGTTGTGCCGCTGATAACCAACGCCTACCTTTATACCGGAGAGGATAAGTACAGAGACTGGGTCGTGGATTACGTCGAAGCATGGATTCAACGTATCGAGGAGAACAACGGGATTATTCCTGATAACGTCGGTTTAGGCGGAAAAATTGGCGAAAATCGGCAGGGGCAGTGGTGGGGCGGATTTTATGGTTGGACAGGCAGGTTTTCCCATCAGATGATGTTTTCCGCTATGACGATTGCGACTGAATGCGCTCACCTGATCACCGGCGAAGCGCGTTATCTCAATCTGCTCCGCTCACAATTAGAGCTGCTTTTGGAGCATGATGTGGTCGATGAAGCGGGCAGGTTTCACGTGCCGTTTAATTATACCGACGACGGTTGGACAAATTACGGTCCCATGATTCCGCATCCGCCCATTCACCTGTGGGCAGCGTCAATGGCTGACGAAGACCTCCAGCGGCTTCAAAAACTTCGGCAGGGCGCCGAGGACGAGTGGCGAGCGGTCACATCGCGGGGACCCCGATCTTTGGACGACAGGGCCTGGACCCGGTTTTTAGCGGGTGAATGTCCAGATTATCCCGAACAGATTTTGCAGGCAAACTACCGCGAGGTCTGTGAGCGAGTGAAGAAAATCACGAATGACGAGTCGGATTTGACCCAAATCAACGAACACCACTGGCAGGAGCGGAATCCGGTCCTCACAGAAGCTTTAGTTCACCTAACCACCGGTGGCCCTCAAACTATCTACTGGGGCGGCATTGCGCAAGGGCGAGTGCGTTATTTCGATCCGGAGAGCAAACGTCCCGGCTTACCGCCCGACGTAGCTGCGCTGGTCACCCGGTTGGAACCGAATGGAGTGGATGTGACGCTGGTAAATCTTAGCGTACATATGTCGCGTGATATAATCATCGCCGCCGGTAGTTTCTCCGAGCATCAGTTTGAACGGGTCGAGGTGAGGGAAAGTGATGCCCCGGTGACTGTGGAGGGCGGCTATTTCCAAGTCCGTCTTCTGCCGGGAACAGAAATCGATCTGCACGCCGGAATGCAGCGTTTCTGCAATAAACCGAGTTACGCTTTTCCGTGGCATGGTGAAACGATTCCGTTTCGGTGAGCAGGTCACTAACACTCATATGTTATTGACGATTTCGACTATACCCGACGCAACAATGAAGTGGAAGAATACCCATGATGAAACTCGAACCTCTTAAAAGGGAGTACGACCAGCTTATCGCTGATGGATATTGTGTCGTCGAAAACGTCCTCGAAGCGGATATGCTCAACCGACTTTGGTTGGTGACAGGATTGGTGGGGATGGGACGACCCGTGTAGCTATACCCCACTGCCGCAGCAACTGTTCTGGATATATTATCTCGTCGATACGACGCCTCGTAACGGGTGGCTGCGAGTGCTCAAGGGAACGCACCTTATGTTCTCTGCCAGCCTTTCTTTTAGTCGCCTCCTCTGCTCACGCTAAAAACCCAATCTCGGGAAGCGATAAAAACCCTCGCCGATGCCCAAAGGAGCCGGGCGATGCTTGATGCCTTCACCGGCTATGGATACGCCGCCCTTCGTTGAGTAGGCGATAGGCTTTTATATCTTGCCCGCTGCAAACTCACCAATGGCGTTCATTCGACTCAAACCCCATCATCACAAGCGTTATGCTTACTTGGTCTCTTCGGTATGGGATGCAAACAAGCAGATGGCCGCCCAAAAAGTCTTGGCTTATCTTGGACAAGTGGTGCAATCACC
>JAPUIP010000545.1 GCA_027296925.1 Candidatus Poribacteria bacterium
CGATGCGATCGTGGAGATCACCGAAACCGGAAGTTCTTTGCGGGCGCACCGATTGAAGATTATCGATGTTATGATGGAATCTGTGACGGCGTTGATTGTGAATCGAGAGAGTTGGCAGAATGACTGGAAACGCACGAAGACGGAAAACCTGTATCTGCTGCTTTCGGGAGCGTTGGCAGCCGAAAACAAAGTCGGACTCAAAATGAACATCGCTCAGGATAATTTGCAGTCATTGCTTGCCATTTTGCCGGCGATGAAAAATCCGACGATCTCTTCACTCAGCCAGGACGGCTGGCACGCAGTCGAAACGATCATTGATGAACATACCGTGCGGGAGCTCATCCCAGAACTCCGGCGGGTCGGTGCGGAAGGCATTATCGAGTATCCGCTGAACAAGGTCATCCCGTAACGGCAATCCCGATCATATGATGAAAACGTCCATTTTGCTCGTTTGTATGTTTCCTTCTCTTGCCTTTGCAGCTGTGACACTCACCATTGATCAGGTCGAAGGAGATCACGATGTCGTGCGCATTCACTACACCATTGTTGATCTGACGAACGACCTCTTTGAAACCGTCAACTGGCAGTACAGTCTCGATGACGAAAAGTGGTTGGACATCGATCCAATCGCAATCGGCAACAATGGGCGAACGGCTGCCGGGAGTGCTTTCATCACATGGGATACAACGTCTGGAGCGAATAACCTTGCCGAGGGCGCCCACGAGAATGTTCGATTTCGCATGTCGGTCAAGTCCGAATCGGGTGCAGATCTCGGCAGATGGGAGTCCCGACGAGCGTTACCCCAGCCGCGATCTGGACTGGCGGCCGTCGCTCTGGATGGAACAATCTATGTAATCGGCGGCAAAGATAAAGGTAGCCCGTTCTCGACCGTCGAAGTCTATGATCCACTGACTGATGTCTGGATGCGCCATCCCAGCACAACTGCAGCCAGGCATGATCTGAGTGTTGCAGAAGTGAACCGGAAGATCTACGCAATCGGTGGATTTAATGGGCTCTTCCCGAAGGCGACGGTTGAGGAATTCGATCCGGAGCGAAGTGTCTGGGCGCCTCGAACGGACATGCCAACGGCGAGGTATGGGACAGCGGCGGCGGTCCTGGATGGGAAGATTTACGTCATCGGCGGGCAAAACGCGGATGGCGTGCTCGCAACGGTTGAGGTCTATGATCCAATAACCGATCAGTGGACATCCGTTGCGACGATACCAACGCCAAGGGCGAACTTCGCTGCCGTTGCCGTCGATGAGCAGATTTACGCCATCGGAGGTTGGGATGGGCAAAATCACGTATCAACTGTTGAAGTCTACGACCCACAGACGGATGTGTGGACGACAAAATCTCGCATGCGAGTTAGACGGTCGAGCTTCGTCGTCGCGCTGCTCGACGGGAAGATCTACGCCATCGGTGGAGTGAACGACCAAGACCATCTGAGGATTGTCGAAGTTTATGATGCGGGCACCGATCGGTGGTCGTTCCGCGCAAACATGCCAGTCCGGAGATCCGGCCTCGCAGCGGCTGTGGTCGGCAACCGGATTTACGCCGTGGGCGGAATAAATGACGCCGGAGATCTGGTCACGGTCGAAGCCTTCGATCTCGCGAGCCCGCCTGCCGTTTCTCTCCCCTTTTCAATCAATAATCTAGAGATAGATTGTCTGAAAGGGGATGTCAATGGTGATGGCGAAGTAAAAGTGAACGATGGGATTCTCATTCTGCGTTTCGCCGAAGGACTACAGGAGCCGACCAGGGAACAACAATGTGCCGCAGACTTTAACGATGACGGTGTGATTGACGCCACCGATGCGATACAGGTTTTGTCAATTGCGGTGGGATTGGAACAGTAGGTGACTATACTGCAGAATAGGATTTTCGCGGAAGTTGCCTATGCCCCAAGGGGAGGCGTAGTCCCTGTTCTCAAGGGGCAAGTCGGGGTAGAGCAATCTATTGCTGCGGCAGAGAGACGCGGGGAAACGGTACTCGGTCGAGAGATAACAATAGAGACTACAGCTGGCAGAACCCGGATAGATCTGCTGATCCGAATGCCAGAAAGCAAGCTCAGATTTATTGAGTCCAAAAAAGGGCGCTCGGCACAACTCACTCGTAATCAACGGGTAGCCTTTCCCAAAATCAGAGGTGAGGGAGGTATTCCCCGTGGTCAGCAGGCGGCAGAAGCCGGTTTGGAGCCAGGTCAGCCTCTTGGTCCAACCGAAGTCCTCATAGAGAGGTGGGATTAGCATGGCTACGGTAAGTCGGCAACTGATTTCGGAAGTTATGGATACGGCGCAACGAGAACTCCGTAAATCTGGTATGCGTAAACGTAAAGGTGGAATTTACACATGTCAATTGAACCAAGAAACACTAGGCTGGGTTGGTTTGAACAGGGCTGTTGGTCGAGGAGATGGGCTGCTTGAGATTAATCCAGTCATCGGAGTCAGGCACCAACCTCTTGAGAGAATACTCGCGGATATCAGAGGTGAGAAGTTCCATGACTATATCCCACCATCGATAGGAGTTCATTTAGGGTATCTGATGCCGCAGAAGGAGTATACGCCCTGGTTATTCGCCGAAGATCGAGATAACGCGGCTTTCGTTAAGAACATGGTAGCAGCCATTATGGAATATGGCCAACCTTTTATGGAAACGAACTCCATACTCGATGCGCTATGCGAGACAATGCACCACTCCGGATTTGGAGTTCCTGATCAACTTGCTTATCGGCTGCCTGTTGCTTACTTCATTCTGAGCAAAATTACCTTAGCGGAAGCATTTCTTACGGATCAGTTGGTGGCATTGGGAAACAGAACAGATCTGGCAGCTCAATGTTACAGGAAGTTTGCCACAAAATTGGTCCAATCGCTCAAGTGTTGAGAAAACGCTTGAATCCTCTCAATAGACATCAACCGTCCCTGACAGATCGGGATTTCGCTTTGCTCAAACTGAGGATTGTATGATGTTTCAGAAGGTTTTTCACGTTTCACGCAGCGTGGCTGACATCCGTTTTCTTAGTTTCATACGGACTTTTCAATTATCTGATGATAGGACATTGCCGGTTCTCGTAACCCTGATTTTGGCAGTTGCTTGTATCGGGTGTGGCGAAGATTCGCCCTCCCCTTCCGTGCAACAGCCGGAAATTTCTCAAGAAACAGAAAATCCGCAACCGCTAGAAGACCCTCAAGAGCCAGAAGCCCTTCAACAACCGGAAGCCTCTGAAGAACCAGAAATCCTTCAATTTGGAGCGGTGACGGGATTTATCACCGATGCCAGTACGGGAAACCCGATTCCGTGGGCGACTGTCACATTATTGGATCAGACGGTGGAAGTTGAGAGGGATGGCAGATATGTCTTCCAGCAGATTGGCTACGCGGAGGCGCTCCGGTTAACAATCGAGGCCGGCGACTACGAAACCCAAACGGAGGACTTCGTACTCGACATTGAGCACTTACGGATGAACGTCTCGCTGAACCCACTAACGGATTCGGACGCGGAGATCCGACAATTCTTCGATACATTTTCAGGATTAATCCAGGCAAGAGACATCAATAACCTTGGAGCGATTCAGGCGCACTTTTCGGAAGTCTACCTGGTATCAGATGACCCTGTAACACGTTTCGGTTTGGCAACCGGGGTCATCCCCGAAAAGGCTGAAAAGGTCATTCCATCGATGACCAAATTATTCGAGGAGTTTGATGCCATCCAATTTCGATTTCACGATATTCAAGTGGATGTGACCCACTCCCGTAAAGCCTCCGCGCGGCTCAACCTGGACGTCATCACAGAAAAGGGACCACGACCGGATCGAAATGAGATTACCGCGGAATGCCGAATGGATTTCCGGAAGGAGACGTTGGGATGGAAAATCATCTTTTGGCAGCTTTTCAAAGTGGACATTCATCTGTGAATCGATAATAGGGTTGTTCCTGTTTAAGGAATCGAGTCAACCCTCAGATCCCACGCCAGAAGTTTCTGAGCGGAAACCGGTCACGCGAACCTTGAAACCTTTTCAAGGATTGGCTCGCTTCCATCCCTCAGTTATTTCGGAACAACTCTAATGTTCAAGGCGTCATTCACGCGCGGTGGCAATATGACAGATTCGACTATCCAAGATCAGATCGAAGCGTTGCAAACGCAGATTCGCTACCACGAGCGAAAATACTACATCGACGATCAGCCGGAAATCTCAGACCAGGAATTTGATCGGTTGATGAAAGCATTAGAAAGTCTTGAATCCGCGCACCCCGATCTCATCACGCCGGACTCTCCAACGAGGCGCGTCAGCGGTGAGGCTGTACTCGGCACTCGCGTTCGCCACCGCGGGCCGATGCTGAGCCTTGATAATACCTACCGCCCCGAAGAGCTGTACGACTTTGACCAGCGGGTGCAGAAAGCGCTACCGGAGCAGGCGGTTGAGTATGTAACAGAGTTCAAAATCGATGGACTGGGGGTCTCCCTGCTTTACGAGGAAGGAAAATTGGTACGCGGCACGACAAGGGGAGATGGAGTGTATGGCGAAGATGTGACGACAAACCTGCGCACGATTCGCACGATTCCTCTGAGATTGACGCCAATCCAGCCGATGCCGGCGGTCCTGGAAGTCCGGGGAGAGGTATTTATTCCACGCGAGCGGCTCGATCAGGTGAACCGTCAACGCATCGAAAATGGCGAGGCGCCTTTCGCCAATGCGCGGAATGCCGCCGCCGGCTCTGTTCGATTGTTGGATGCTTCGATTACTGCATCACGTCCGTTGGACATTTTTATTTACACCTTGAGTTATGTGGAAGGTCCTGACATAAACAACCACACCGAAGCGCTCACACGGCTCGCGGCGATGGGGTTCAAGGTGAATCCCCACACGGAGATGCATGCGTCGATTGAGGGGGTTATCGCCTATGCGCAACGCTGGACGGCGCAACGCCAAAGCATCCCCTATGATGTCGATGGAATCGTTGTGAAGGTCAACTCGCTTAGGCAGCAAGAAGAATTGGGGGCGACCGCAAAGAGCCCGCGCTGGGCGATTTCCTACAAATTCCCCGCTCGTCAGGTGACCACACAGATTGAAGCGATTGAGGTGCAAGTCGGGCGAACCGGCGTGCTGACGCCTGTCGCGATCCTCTCTCCAGTGCGGTTGGCAGGCGCCACGATTACCCACGCGACATTGCATAACGAGCAGGAACTCATCCGCAAGGATATCCGCGTTGGGGATACAGTGGTTCTCGAAAGGTCGGGCGACGTGATACCCAAGATTGTCGCCGTGTTGACGGAAAAGCGGAGCGGGTCTGCGGAGGTTGTTCGTCTGCCGGATCAGTGTCCGGCGTGCCAAGCTCCCGTACAGCGTTCGGCGGAGGAAGCGGCGGTTCGTTGCGTCAATCTCGCGTGCCCGGCTCAGTTGAAACGGCGAATCGAGCATTTTGCCTCGCGGAACGCAATGAATATCGATGGGCTTGGTCCGGCGCTCGTCGAGCAACTTGTCGAATCGGGGCGGATTCGTGATGTCGCAGATCTCTACAGCCTAGAGCCGACGGATCTCGCCACCCTGGATCGGATGGGCGACAAGTCCGCACAGAACCTTATGAAAGCCATCGAAGGCAGTCGGGAGGCTCCTGTTACTAAAGTTCTGTTCGGGCTTGGCATTCTGCATGTTGGATCGAATATCGCTGAACTGCTGATCGAGCACTTTTCGTCGATCGATGCCCTTGCCGCTGCAAGCTCAGAAGACATCGAAAGCATTTACGGTATTGGGCCGCGTGTGGCAGAAAGTATCGTTAGCTTCTTCCAACAACCGACCAATCAAATGCTCCTGAAACGTCTAAAAACTGCCGGACTTCAATGGTCGACGGGAACAGACAGCCTCTCAGTGCCATCAGGGAATTTCTTTGCCGGTAAGACCTTCGTCCTCACTGGCGCGCTTTCAGTCATGACAAGATCAGATGCAATCGAAAAAATCAAGGAACGTGGCGGCAAAGTCAGTTCCAGCGTGAGCCGTAAAACCGACTTTGTCATCGCCGGCGACTCCCCTGGATCCAAATATGATCGCGCCATCCAGCTTGGCATCTCAATCCTGACGGAAGAGGCGCTCATCGAGAAACTGTCGAGTTAGGTTTTTCACTTTTAATTTGCCAGCTTTTATGCTATACTCTCAATAGCTTCTTGGAACTATGTGATTGGTCAAGGAGATCACAGACGTTCAATAACTCCCCAAGGAGTGTTCTCCTCTTTCGAAAGCGAGAGGGGCTAGCTGCGAAGCACTCCAGGGGGAAGGCAGAGGGCTGGTACGAAGGCTACTGCCACAAATCGATTGGTTACGGTTTCAATTGGCTAGAAAATGAGCCGAAACGTCTATCATCCTGGTGACCAATATACTCCTTCAAAAATAATCCTGTTTTTGGGGAGTAGGGTTTATATTAGATACAGAATTAGGAGAACGAAAGATGAGAGGCTTTAAGGGAAAAGGCAGTAAGTCGCTAGAAGGTGCAAACAAAGGTGGGCTCAAAAAGACATCCACTAAAAAAGGGCGTAAAGAGAAGAAGCTTGCCAAGAGAGCAAAACAAGAGCAGAAACCCGTTTAGTAGACAACAGGGCGATAGCACTCGGAAATGCGCTAGCGGTTAGCGGCCGAATTCAGAATTTAGAGCCTTGCGGCCCACCGCTTATCCCGTGTGTGCTGTCGCCCTATTTTTTTGCACCGGCAATGAAACCGAACCGAATGCGCCAAATTCTCCTAGGAGTCACTGTGTCGTGGAATTTACACTGAACCAAAAGAAAGCGCATGACCTCAATCGCCACATCAGCGTAACCGCTGGAGCAGGGTCTGGAAAAACAGCGGTATTGGTTCATCGATACCTCAAGATCTTGCTCGAAAAGAACGTACGCCCCAATCAGGTTGTCGCAATCACGTTTACCGAGAAGGCCGCCGCCGAGTTGAGACAACGGATCGTCCGTGAGATCAATGCAAAGTTGGATGAAGGCACTCGCAGCGACAAACTGGAGGCAATCAAAGAGGGAATGATCTCCGCGCAGATTTCGACGATTCACTCCTTTTGCGCCCGCCTCCTGCGCGAATACCCCGTTGAAGCTGGCGTTGACGCCGGCTTCAGTGTGCTACAGCGGATTGAACAGCGCTTCATCCTGACTGGAATTATCGATTCCACCCTCCGATCGATTGCTAACCAATCGGCAGAGGACGCCATGCGTGAGCAACTCGCGGATCTGCTTCGGATGTTTGGAAAAAAGCGGCTTGAGGGGCTCTTATACCAACTGGCGAATCAGCGTGACGCGTTGGATCGGCTGACACGCGAACTCTACGATTTGACAGATGCGGCGGTCTTGGATTATTGGCGTGAATTTGCACAAGCGCAATTGAAGCAAAGTCTTAACAGTCGATTTCCCATCGAGCGATGGGTGGCGTGCCTGAATGCCGTGTTGGCAGTTGCGAAGGGGAAAAATGCTGCAAGGGTACAGACGCTAACTGATCGGATTCAATCACATCCGGAGGAGACGGATGCGATTTCAATTCTCACTGAAATTTCCAGCCTCATCGTGACCAAAAGTGGGGCGATTAGCAAACGCGATTTCCTCGGCAATCGTGTTAAAACGGACGCGATTGAAGCGGAACTTGATTTCCTCACTCGCGCCGCCAATCACTTTCAATCCTTCCCGGCTTTCACCGATGACGACATGCTGCTGCTTCGCGTCACTCGCCCGCTGCTGGCAATCTCCGATCAGATTCAACATGACTACGAACGGCACAAGCTCCAAAGTGGGCAA
>JAPUIP010000546.1 GCA_027296925.1 Candidatus Poribacteria bacterium
GCCCCTTTTTGTGGACATCGCGGTAGAAATTAACGCCTGTCGTTTCGCCGCGTGTGCTCGCCAGCAGCACAACCCTCCCATGCCATCCTGCCAGTGTGAAAGCCGTATTGACGGCTGCCGGATGACCTGTCGCCTCAATAACAACGGCGGTTCCTTTGCCTTGAGTGATTTCGTCAATGTGTTGGGCGGTATCACCTTCTGTTGGATTTAAGGCATAATCGGCGCCCAGTTCCATAGCCAGTTTCAAGCGACTCTCTGCCAGGTCTGCGCTGATCACGGGTAATGCGCCGCTGAGCTTTGCAAACTGCATGGCAAACAGACCGATCAAACCGCTCCCTAACACGATTACCGGTTCCCCGATTTCAATCCTGGCTTTACGAACACCTTGCAGGGAGATCGCGCATAGATTAAAGAAGACCGCTTCTTCCGATGGTAACGTCGTATCCGCTATTTTAATCAGACCCTCCGGCGAACTGGCGAAGTGGCTCGTATGTCCTCTTGATGATGCAACGCGGTCTCCGACTGCAAAACCATCAACGTTCGGCCCCACTTCAACGACTTTACCGATGTTACTGTAACCGGGATATGATGGGTAGCTTCCTTGTGCGTTGGGCAGCCCAAGCAGGAAAGCGCGCTCCGTGCCCGGACTAATCAGGGAACATTCGGTTGCGACAAGCACCTCGTTACCATCCAAAGCCGGTAACTCAAATTCCTCAATGTCAACATTCGCCTGACTTGGCCAAACAACTCTCTGTCCTTTCATCGGATCCTCCTGATCAAGTGATACGCCCAGGCGGCATTGGCACACAGGGCGGAACTATACGCCGTTACGTATTATGAGCTTTTCAATTATCACGCTATTCGGGGGAAAGTGAGTCGTCATCCGGGGGGAAGGTGGAATACAGCGGCAGATCTTCGTTAAGCCTGTCCTTGTTGGGAACACAATCTGCCGTCCCGATCTCATGCCATCATATTGCAACCAATGTGCCAAGTCCACATGCCGGCAGTTTGGGATGTTGAATGCGCGGTTGCGGCACCTTGTGGAGCCGCATGCTCCCAGCCTTTCAGTCGCTTCAGAGGAGAGCAATTGAGACGTTGACCGCCCTGCCGGATTCAGGGCAAATCACGGTGTGCTGAAAAAGTCAACACTTTCTGTTGAGAAATCCAACACGAATTGGCTCCGTGTCGAAAACCGCTCAATCCTTATACCTGCCACACCGGTCCGGGAATTGGAAAAATCGGATAGTATAACTAATTTTGCGCGTTAAAGTTTACATTTTCAGGCGTTCAGCCGCATCCCAGAAATAGCCTATAGCTGCCACTGCAAGCGAATAATTCTCTTTCAAAAGCAGTATGAAGTACAGGAAAATCCCGCTCTTGAACCTTCCCCCAAATTATTTCATCGAATCTCACGATTTAGATTGAACGTTTTGCGAAGAAGCACTATAATAGAAGTATTGTTCCCAACTTTGGAGTGCTCCTTGAAAGAATAACAGAGTTGGATGGTAAAGTAAAGTTCAAAGGAACGTGAAGGACGTAATCATGAAAATCAAACCGATATTAATTCTGATCGTGGGAGTGATAATCGCGTTACCCATAAATAACTGGTGTGAGGCGGATGACCCGGTGCTTCGAAAAATCGAGGCTATTGAGACCGATACGCCACCCAAGATTGACGGGAAACTTGATGAGCTGTGTTGGCAAAAGGCGGCACAAGCCGGTGATTTTATCCAGTTTGAACCGTTAACGGGTGAACCGGCGACTCAGGCGACGAAGGTTTATCTCCTTTACGACCTGAATCGACTTTATATTGGTTTCGAGTGTTTCAAAGCAGATATGAATATTCTCGCCGCCAATTCAACACGGCGAGATTCGTTTTTCTTTTCCGATGATCATGTCGAAGTGCTTATCGATACGTATCTGGATGGGCGCAACTGCTACGCTTTCTCATTGAACCCGCTCAGTACACAGACGGATCGGCGCATTATCAACGAGGGCTCAAACATTAGACGGAGTAGCTCAGATGTCGGTTCCGCCATCTCCTGGGACTGCGATTGGGATGGGCATGCGGCACGGTACGACGACCGATGGACGGCAGAGTTCTCCATCCCGTTTGCTGAACTCCGTTTTCCGAAGAATCAGAATCCCCACGCGGTTTGGGGAATCAATTTTTGGCGGAATGATGAGTCAAAGGAAGAGGAGCAATCGTGGGTCGATCTCGCGAGCCGGCAGTACGCCGTTTCCCGTTTTGGGCATCTAACCAACCTGCCGGTGGATAAGCTCGTGACGAAGCGGCCGATCGAGATCAAACCGTACGGTACGGTCAAGCCTCAGAAAATTGGCGATGAAGATCTGGAGATGAAGGCAAACACGGGGGTCGATCTGCGCTATTCGTTTTCCAGTTTAACGATGGATTTCACAGTGGACCCTGACTTCGCACAAATTGAAGCGGATCCAGATCTGGTTAACCTGACGGACATTCCGCTCCGTTTTCCAGAGGAACGCCCGTTTTTCCTGGAAGGGAACGAGCTTTTTCAAACGCCAGTGGAGTTGTTTTACAGCCGAAGAGTTGAAGACCTGCTGCATGGTGGGAAGGTGATCGGAAAGATCGGGGATTACAATCTTGCCATCCTGAGCGCACAAGCGGGCCCGGAAGGCGAAACATTTAGTACGGGTTTGGGGTTCCGCGGGGATTTAGATCGCGGAATTGTTGCGGGGGGGGTTGCGAGAAGTGTTTGACAGAAACGAAATTTCCCTATCCGAGAATCTCACCGTCGAGGTCAAGGATGAGAAAAGCAAGTGGCTGATCAGGGATGCAGATGAAGAACAGACGTACACGGTCATACGAGAAGGGGATGAACTCAACGTGTACGAAGCTGAAGAAAGCCAACTGCCGGCTGATGAATATAACTACTCCGTTTTCCGTCTGCAGAGAGAATTCGGTAAGAGTTCATCAATCGGATTCTTGGGTGTGAGCAAACAACGAGGGAGTCTGTATGACCGCGCATCGGGACTTGATGCCCGTTTCTCGTTACCCGCCAATATGAACCTCAATCTCGAATACGCCCGAGAATGGAAGTCCGATATCGACAGCGATGATGTCATCTTTGCCGAGCTGTCGCGCCAAACAAATGTGTTGTCATTCGAGGCGCGGTATATCGACATCGGGGAGCATTTTGATGTGGACACCGGTTTTATTCCGCGTACCGATCGGCGTGGGGTGGAACTCTACACGCGGTATAATAAGCAATACAAAGGGCTGGTACAACGTCTTCGCGGGACAGGACGGTACGAGCGGCTCGAAAATCATGCAGGGCAGCGAACGAACGAACGTTATCGTTTTGATGGGCTAATTGGCATTAAAGATATCTTCTTTTTCGGTGGTCCTGAATGGTACTATCACGTTGATGATGACGAGGATGTTGCTTATACAGATAAGGTCTTCAATTTCTTCACCGGTTGGTTCCCACCCAAGTGGGTGCAGATTCGCAACTTTGGATCGGTCGGCACGCGAGATGATAAAGATAGCTTCTTCATTCGCCCAGAGCTCACCCTTCGCCCAACCTCGAAGCTGAATGTAGAAATTATCTTGCAGCGCTTGGTCGAGGATGGCGAACTCGAAGAGTGGAATCGCCGTTTCATAGTCAACTATCAGTTTGCGCAACGGATGTTCCTCCGTTCCAGCGCAGAGCTTACCATCGATGATGAACGACGGATTTTCGCGCTGTTTGCCTACGAATACCTCCCTGAAAGCATGTTCTTTATCGTCTATAACAATAATCGTGACGTAGAGGGAGAAACAGAGCAAATTCTCTTTGTGAAACTCGCTCATCAGCTCAAAGTCGGGTTGTTTTAATGATATTTCACGCAAGTCCCGTCGTGTCTCATGTTTTATAGAATCTTCGCAAGAAGACTTCGTCCTTCCGGGCGGAGATGAATGGCGAACTGCTTTGCGGCGTGCTGACAATTTCAACTCAGAGGAGATTATCTATGCAAGGTATTGACGCAGTTGCAAAAATTTTGAAGACGGAAGGTGTCGAGTATCTGTTCTGCTTTCCCGCGAACAGCCTCATTGATGCTTCAGCGAAGGTTGGTATCCGACCGATCATGGCCCGCACGGAACGTACGCTGATCAATATGGCAGATGGTTTCAGTCGCATCTCCAACGCCAAACGTTTAGGTGTTGCCGTGGTCCAGTCGGGGCCCGGTAGCGAAAACGCCTTCGGCGGCGTAGCGCAAGCATTCGCAGATTCCGTGCCCATCCTGTTGCTCCCCGGTGGGGTTTCTCGCCGAAGTCAAGATTCTCCAACCCATTTCGAGGCGGTTAAAAACTACGGGAACGTTACGAAGTGGGTTGCTCGAATCAACTTTGCCGATCGCGTTCCAGGCATGATGCGCCGGGCGTTTAGCCTCCTCCGGATGGGGCATCCGGCTCCGGTAATGCTCGAAATTCCGGCTGATGTTTGCTCGGAAGAGATTGACGACAATTTCGATTACACACCGCCTCGACGAAGCAGACCTGCCGGCGATCCCCGTGACATCGAAGCATCCGTGAAAGCCTTGCTCGCTGCGGAATGCCCAATCCTCCATGTTGGACAGGGCGTCCTCTACGCTGAGGCAACGGAGGAATTGCTTGAGTTTGCTGAATTGGTGCAGGTGCCCGTGATGACAACTTTGGCTGGCAAAAGCGCATTTCCGGAAAACCATCCACTGTCAATCGGGGTGAGCGGATATACCGGCACCGGGATGGTCAAACATTTCCTGAAAAAGTCCGATCTCGTCTTTGGGCTTGGGTGTAGCTTTTCACAGACGGTGATGGCTACCACGATTCCGGCTGGCAAGGTGATGATTCAAAACTCAATTGATGAATTGGACATCAACAAGAATTACGCAGCCGATTATGCGATCATCGGTGATTCCAAGTTGGTTTTGGCACAACTGATTGATGAAGCCAAAAAGCAACTCGGAGGTGGTGACAGACAAGGTGACAACGCGGTTGCACAGGAGATCAAAACCGTGAAAGAACAGTGGCTGGCCGAGTGGATGCCGAAGCTGACGTCGGACGAAATCCCAATTAATCCCTATCGCGTAGTCTGGGATCTGATGCACGCCGTTGATCGGACGCAAACCATCGCCACTCACGATTCCGGAAATCCCCGCGATCAGATGTTGCCCTTCTACGAGACGATTACTCCCCGAAGCTACATCGGTTGGGGAAAGTCCACACAGTTGGGATATGGACTGGGGCTCATCATGGGGGCGAAACTCGCCGCTCCCGAAAAGCTGGCTGTCAACGTCATGGGCGACGCGGCGTTCGGCATGGCAGGAATGGATTTTGAAACTGCTGCGCGTGAACGCATTCCCATCCTGACGATTATCCTCAACAACTCCGCGCTCGGTGGGTATGAACATCACATGCCGATCGCCACGAAACGCTTCGGCACAAAGTTCCTCTCCGGAGACTACGCGAAGGTTGCCGAAGGGTTGGGTGGGTACAGCGAAAGGGTCGAGAACCCCGCTGACATTATCCCCGCCATCCACCGCGCCCAAAAAGAGATCGACGGTGGAAAACCCGCGCTTCTCGAAGTGATTACGCGAGAGGAAGGCGCCTTTTCACGAGGATATTAATGAAGTGTGCGGAGAAGGTGAGAAACCCATCCTGCGAGCATTTCTCACCTTCCCGCTTTGATGTTCACGCTTCCGGTTTTACGCATCACCTCCCACCACAGATGAACACACATCGGGAAAATTCACGCCGTCGGACAGACGATCCTCGCGCACGGGTATGGTTAGACCGCCTGAGTAAAACCTACAGAGAAGGTGACCAGGACCACATTGTGTTGAAGGAGTTGAGCCAGGAATTTTACGAGGGCGAGTTCGTCTGCCTACTCGGCAAATCTGGCAGCGGAAAAAGTACATTACTCAATCTGATCTCTGGTATTGATGCGCCGAGTGGCGGCGATGTGTTCATTCGAGCAGACGGACAGCAGGTCGCCATCACTCGCCTGAGCGAACACCAGCGCACACTCTTCCGCCGCAGCCACATCGGTATTGTATTCCAGTTTTTCAATCTCATTCCAACTTTAACAGCGCTGGAAAACGTTGCGCTGCCTCTGGAGTTGACTGGCAGAGCAGGAGGGCGCGAGCGAGCGATTGCCCTGCTTGAGCAGGTCGGACTTGGTGCGCGTCTCGGTACCTATCCAGACAAGCTCAGTGGTGGTGAACAACAGCGGGTGGCCATTGCTCGTGCGCTCGTCCACGACCCGCTGCTGCTCCTCGCTGACGAACCAACGGGGCATCTGGACGTGGAAACCGGTGAGACCGTCTTGTCTCTGTTACTGGAAATGAGCCACAACGCGAACAAAATGCTATTGATGGCGACTCACGCTTCCGAGCTTGCACGCCGCGCGGATCGCGTGCTACATATTGAAGATGGCAAACTCGTCAGCGACGAAGCATGGCAAGCGCATCACCCAGATTCCTGAAGGAAGGGGCAGCCCTCATCCTCTCCTACAACTTCAGATGTTGTGCATAATGATTGATGGCTATATACACGAGTAATACGGGTACCGGCATCACGGGTACACTGCTAAATCTGGCTTGGCGTCATGCCTGGCGCCGTCCTTTCCAGAGTATCTTTTTCATCATCGGTGTCGCGTTGGGCGTGGCGATGATTGTCGCCATCGACCTTGCCAATGGTGCCGCCAACCGTGCTTTTGCCCTGAGCACAGAAGCTGTAGCAGGCAAAGCGACCCACCAGATCATCGGCGGCCCCGGTGGTCTGGACGAGAAAGTCTATGCGGATTTGCGCCGTCAGTTAGGCTATCGGCTCAGCGCGCCGGTGGTCGAGGGCTACGTTATCGCCGAAGAACTTGACGCACAGCCGATGCGCTTGCTGGGCGTCGATAGTTTTTCCGAACCCCCTTTCCGGAGTTATTTGGACGATAGAAGTACCGGCTTCGCTGATGCGAACACATTCAGCGCATTTCTGATTCAGCCGGGAGCCGTGCTGATTGGTGCAGATGTCGCCCATCACTATCATCTCAATGTGAAAGATTCCATCCACGTCCAGGTCGGGAGTCGCCACCATGTGTTGCAGATTATAGACCTGTTGAGCTCAGATGACGAAAAGGTCAGACGCGCACTCGACGGACTCTTGATAACCGACATTGCAACGGCTCAGGAGGTGCTTGGCAAAGTTGGAAGGCTAGATCGGATCGACCTGATTATTCCGGAAGGCACCGCGGAGGCGACGACCCTCGAACGCATCACTGCGGTTCTTCCGCCCGGCGCCCGCATTGAAACACCAAATGCACGTAGCAGAACAATGGCGGAGATGACCGCTGCATTTCGTCTGAACCTGACATCACTCAGTTTGCTTGCGCTGCTGGTTGGGATGTTCCTGATCTATAATACCGTCTCCTTCAGCGTGGTGCAAAGACGCCCCGTGCTGGGCAGTCTACGTGCGTTGGGCATGACCCGGCGCGAGATTTTTACGATGATTCTAATCGAGGCAGGCCTCCTCGGTATCATCGGCACGGCGATGGGGATTGGGCTAGGAATACTGCTGGGACGTGGCGCCGTGGAGATGGTCACAACCAGCATCAATGACCTCTTCTTTGTCGCTATCGTGCGTCGAGTTGATTTCCCGCTTCCGATCCTCTTCAAAGGTGGAGCGAGTGGTATCGGTGCAGCGTTGGTGGCTGCCGTCCTGCCGGCTTATGAGGCGACCAGTGTACCGCCTGCCGGTGCTCTCCAGCGCAGTCATATCGAAGAACGGACCCATGCGGCGCTGCCCTGGGTGAGCGGCGTTGGTTTAGGGACTTTGCTGCTGGGCGTCGTGCTGTTACTCCCCAAATGGCATCTGAGCGTCACATTCGCCGGCGTCTTTGCCATTATCATCGGTATCGCGCTGCTAACGCCGGTGATGACTTTAGGACTCATGCGTCTTCTTGAAGCAGCGATTCAGCGAAAAGAAGGCGTTTCCCCGCTCGACGCAATCAGAGAGATGAAAGTGCCAGTTCGCATGGCGCCCCGCAATATCACTCGATCGTTGAGCCGAACCTCCGTTGCGATTGCTGCCCTGATGGTCGCAGTCAGCGTCATTGTCGGTGTCAGCGTGATGATTGGTAGCTTCCGGCTGACCGTGGAGCGATGGCTCACGGACCTGCTGCAAGCCGATATTTTTATCTCGCCACCGAGTCTGATTTCCAGCCGGCCGACGACATCGCTTGAGCCAGGCGTCGTGGAGAAACTGGCGACATTCCCCGGCATCGCCCAGATTGCCACCAGCCGAGTGGTGGACGTGAGCGCTGGACAATTCGGCACCATCCAACTGGTCGCGGTTAGTGAGGACATTGCGCGTGAAAAGCGTCATTATAAATCTGCGGTTGGCGATTACGCAGCGACCTGGGAAGCGTTAGAAGCGGGTGGGTTGTTCATTAACGAGCCGATGGGCAACCGATTCGGATTGCGGGTGGGTGATGGTGTGATGCTACTCACGGATCGAGGTGAGCGGCAATTCCCCGTTGTCGCGGTGGTATACGATTTCGATGTCCAGTCGGGGGCGCTCATTCATGACCCGATCTATCGCAAATTTTGGGATGACCCCGGTCTGTCATCCGTTGCGCTTTTTGTTGAATCCGGTGTAGACGTGGACGCCAAGATCAACGAGTTGAGGGCGGCATTCGCCGGTGAGGTCGAATTGGTGATTCGGTCCAACCAGGGACTCCGAGAGAACTCCCTTGCGGTGTTCGACCGAACCTTCAGTATCACGGTTGCGCTGCAAATGCTAGCCACGGTCGTGGCGTTCATTGGTGTGCTCAGTACGCTCATGAGCCTGCAATTGGAGCGCAGGCGGGAGATTGGCACACTACGCGCCATCGGCATGACGCGCCGGCAGTTATGGAAGCTGACGCTGCTCGAAACCGGATTGATGGGTTCAAGCGCCGGGCTGATCGCGATGCCGACGGGTTTCATCCTCGCGGTGATTTTGATCTATATCATCAACCTCCGCTCTTTCGGTTGGACGCTGCAGATGCAACTCCAGATCGGGCATTTTCTGCAAGCCTTCATGGTCGCACTGGTTGCGGCGCTGCTAGCCGGCATTTACCCGGCCTGGCGCATGGGCAGGATGCAGCCGGCGGATGCGTTGAGAGCGGAGTGACACATAACCGAGATTGTCGTCAACCCGGACGCAACCATTCAAACCGTGAATCGAGCGACCTGCGATACGAACAATGGCAGGCTTGGCATCGGACGGACAAATCCACAGGAGAAGTTGCACCTCAACGGTAGGATCAAGATAAACAGCCAGGATTATGCCACCACAGGGTTAGAGGAAGAATTACGAGTCATACGCGGTACGGTTAAATCGAACGGAGAGATTGAAAGCCAGCCGAACGTCGGGACGACCTTCAGCATCTCTCTGCCCATTTTTACAAAGCAAGCCGCGGATGACAGTGATTCGGATGAAGTCCCCCGGTCAGGTCCGCTTCACATTCTCGCCGTGGACGATGAACCCCGGATACTCGGGGCCATTGTTGAGTACCTCAGCATCGATGGACATACGGTCGAGATCGCGGAGAACGGTAGAGAAGGTTTAAGCAAATTCGCTGCGAGTTGGTTCGATGTGGTGATCACCGATCTGGCAATGCCGGATATGAACGGAGATGCGCTCGCCGCCGCGATCAAGAAGGAGGCTCCAGAGGAACCGATTCTCCTGTTGACAGGGTTTGCCGAAATGCTGGAAGTTGTCGAGGAAAAGCCAGAAGGCGTGGACATGGTTGTGAGCAAACCCGTGACATTGGCGAATTTGCGGAAAGCGTTGGCAGAGATTGTGCACTGATGGGCTCACTCTCAAACACCAATTCTCCTTCATTTGCTCAGGTGAGCCAGACATTCGTCGATTTTGCGGAGTAATGCTTGACTGTTAAACGGTTTAAGAATATAGCCCTCAGGATTCAGTCTGACGACCCGCATCACGTCATCCTTATTCACCACGGCGCTAACGATGATGATGGGAATCCGTCGTATCTCCGGGTTTGGGATACTTCTTATTGTTTTGAAAAACTCTTCACCGGTCGCTCCGGTTGCTTCCATATGTAGATCGAGCAGAATCAGATCTATCTCTTCGTAGTTGTACCACACATAGATGGCCCCTTCAGCCGCGTTGTCAAAGGTGTAAACGTAATGGCCCTCTCCCTCAAGCAACACCTGTATAGTCCTTCTTATCGCTTCCTCATCGTCTATGACCATTATTCTACCTTTTGAAGCCATTGTTACCCCCTTCACTCGGGAAACCCGTCCTCGAAGGACCTACAATCTCAATGCTCCGAGTGAGGCAAGGTGATGGCGTATTTCTTGAGATGTTCTCCGTAGGAGATACACAGTTCAACACCCCGACTCTCCTCATCGATTTGAGGGAACTTGCTTTCGTAGACAATCTCATACTCAAAACGTATCTCTTGGAATATGGATTCATAAATCCCCTGCAGTTCGCCTGAATTTGACGCTGCATAGTAGCGCCCCTGGGTCAGACGGGCAATTTGCTGAAGCATTTTTGCATCGACCTGACTTCCCAAACCGACGGTATAGACCGTCGTGTTCTTGTCCGTTGCATGTTTTGCCACTGCGTCATACTTTCTTTCACTCGTGGTATCGTCGCCATCCGTATTGACAACGATGATTTTCAGGCTATCTGCTGCCGAATCCAGTTGATCTGTGCCCATGAAAATGGCATCATAGAATGATGTCCCTTCGTTTGATAGGGGAAATTCGGCCCGAATCGCATGGTCCAACAGGGCTTTATCCTGGGTCAATGTTTGGGCGAGATGGATCTCTTGTCCAAATTTGACAATCGCTGCCTGCTCGGTTATGTCAAGTTTACCAATAAAGCCCCGGATGGCCGTTTCGACGTCGCTGATATCCGTTTCGCTCATGCTGGCGCTGTAGTCCATGATCATCGCCAGCGCGATAGGGAGTCGGTTCTGGTGACTTTGGATTTTGGGTTTCACGGGGCGTTTTCCCCCCTCCAAAATGGTGATATCACTCGTCTCCAGATCCCTGAGCGGCTGACCCCGGTCATCGGACAACCGAACATGAAATCGAACTGTGGGAAAGCCTGTTATATCAACATCTCGGATCTTCACCTGAATTCCTGGCACCAGATGTCTGGCTAACTTCGCTCGAACTGTTGCCAAGCCCGCGTGTGCTAGACCCTGTACCTCTGGGTCCGGATCGTTTTCCAACTCCTCCAGTTGTTCCGATGCAAACTGATCATCGATGGTAGCCAACACCTGTGCCGCTTCCTTACGTGTGGCCGCGTCTGCATCGCTAACCATCTCACGCAACTTCGCACTGCCGAGGTCGTAGTTCAGTTCGTGAAGCGTCTTTGCCGCCGTGGCGCTTACCTTCGCATTTTCCTGATATAGCGAGGGGATAAGCATCGCCTTAATTGTTTTTTGCTGAAGAACCGTCAGTTCGTCTAACAGCTGTGGAACCCCGTCTGATTCGCTCTCCTGAAGTTGCTCTACGATTCTCATGACCTCACGCCGCATCAAATTCACATCTGCGGCTTTTTCGGCATCAACCTTTCCATCTTCATTAACAATTGTCGAGAGTAGCAGGGGAATCACCGAGCCCTGGGCACCGACTTCATCAGCGATGCTAATCAGCTGATCTGCTGTATCCGGCGCTAAGCCGATCGCGCCAATCATTTCTTTAATGGATTCTCGGTCTAATTCTTCCAACCGTTTCCAGAGCAACAGGTCGTCCTTTTTTCCCGCCGAAAAAAGATGTCGTGTGAGGATGCCCTGTAACTGATCGAACTGTTGGTTCAGTACCTCGACTTGCCCATCAAGAACTGCCAACGCTTTATGGGCTTCATCCCTGACCTGTTGATCGGAGTCGTTCTGAGCGCACGTTTTCAGGACATCACGGGCACTGACTTCCTGTAACTCCCCTAAGAGCCGCGCCGCATATGCACGCCCGACCGGCGTGCCGCTGTGTAGGGTCGACATAAGCGTCTTTAGTCCGCTAATGTATTTATTCAGATAGAAAATCTGAGCGGCGGTGGCGCGGACTCGATCATCCGGGTCTTCTAAAGCGTCATATAGCAGGCCAATGATTCGAGGAGATAGCTCATGAGAATATTCCACGATTGACTTGAGCAGACTGAATCGCACGTCAGGTACACGGTCATGGAGGACATGCTCGATAAACAGTGGATTTCGGAACGTGCGACCCACGAGATAAGCCGTGCGCGCCCGGATGACCAGATGCTCATGCTTAATCAATGCACGAATCAGCAATGTCGCAGCATGGCGATCTATCAGGTCAAGGAGCTCCAGGAGTTCGAGCACCTTTTGGTTCATCTCGGTGGACAACGACGCCGTCAGCTTGGCCAGGTACGTTGGTACTTTATTATCCAACCGCGTCAAGCGCATGAAGATGGTTCTCGCGGTCGTCGGCGGGTAGACCAACATGGTTCGCAAGTAGACATCGATCAGATCCGTCTCGCGTAGCCACACCGCAAGTCGTTGATGCTCCCTTGTGGAATCAGGGGCGGATTCCAGAAAACGCAAGATATATCTCATCGTATCCAGACGACGGAGTTCATCAACCCGTTTGAGAAATTGCTTTCCCACTGCACCAAATTCACCCTCAATGATAAACTTCAAGATGACGTTCAGTTTATCCAGCGGGAGTTCCTTCACGGCCTTCTGACAAAGCGCTACGACATCCTCATCTTTCCTGACGCAACCCCGAAGCAGTGCCACAAGTGCTTCGGGGTCTTCGCATGTTTGGAGCGTCTTTACAATCAAGGCGTGAATCTTGGTGGGAAGCGGACGAGAGCTTTTCTCTTTTAGCAATTCACTTTTTAGCAATTCACTCGTGAGTGTTGGCAGATGCATGAGATCTTCTTTCTTCTTTCTCAATCCATAAAGTGACTCTAATACCGTTTGT
Source organism: Candidatus Poribacteria bacterium (assembly GCA_027296925.1). Classification (GTDB taxonomy): domain Bacteria; phylum Poribacteria; class WGA-4E; order WGA-4E; family PCPOR2b; genus JAPUIP01. The sequence continues at coordinate 12,967 of JAPUIP010000546.1, forward strand.
ATTTCCAGATGCGACTATTTTATCCCATCTGAATGGAAGCCAATCTCCATTCGGTTTCTTACGGTGGACCGGAGAATCGTCGCATTTCTAGCTACAAATGGTATCACGCAGCAGCAGAACATCCGGGCTGCCCCTCCAAACCCCCGTCAGACGGGGCGAAAAGGGGCCAATTTTCGCTTAACCGCATCCGTACGGGAGTCGGGGCGTAGATGCCCAATTTTCGCATCTCAAGATGTTAGGAGATGATGAGGTTGCGAGAGTAGCTTTGTGACCTCCTCAGCAGGCAGAGGGCGACTAAAAAGAAACCCCTGCGCTTCGTCACATTGCAACGAACGCAGAAACTGAAGTTGGTCTTCAGTCTCGACGCCTTCGGCGATCACTTTCAACCCCAGGCTGTGTGCCAACGCGATAATCGCGGTCGTAATCGCTACGTCATCCGAGTCGGCGGGAATGTCCATCACAAACGACCGGTCAATTTTCAACATATCGATGGGGAAGCGTTTAAGATAGCTGAGAGAGGAATAGCCGGTCCCGAAATCATCGACTGAGAGTTGTACCCCTATCTCTTTGAGCATTTGTGATGCCGAGATGGTGTAGTCTACATCCTGCATGGCGCTGCCTTCTGTGATTTCCAGTCCCAGGTACCGCGGATTGAGACCGGTATCTTCGAGGACCTCGGCAACCGTTTCAAACAGTCTTTTGTCCCAAAACTGGCGAGCTGAGAGATTGATTGCTACACGTACGGGCGGAAAGCCTGCCGCTTGCCAGGCTTTGTTCTGTACGCAAGCCGCGCGCAACACCCATTCGCCAATCGGGATGATTAACCCGGTCTCTTCCGCCAGCGGGATGAATTGAGACGGTGCGACTAAGCCGCGTTCCGGATGATGCCAGCGTATCAACGCTTCGACACCGGTAACTTCACCGGTATTGAGAGAAAACTGTGGCTGATAGTGGAGCAGGAACTCCTCCCGCTCCACGGCGCGGCGCAGATCGCTTTCCAGGGTCAAACGATCGACAGTATGGAGATTCATGTCTTTGGTGTAAAACTGATAGGTGTTGCGCCCACCTTCCTTGGCATGGTACATGGCCGTGTCGGCGCTTTTCATCAGATCTTCGATATTATCGCCATCATGAGGATAAATGGTGATGCCGATACTGGGGCTGACGAAAACCTCATGGTTCTTCAAGATGAAGGGCGGCGCCATGACCTGGAGGATTTTTTCCGCGACGGTAACAGCGTCTTCTGCATGCGAAAGCCCTTCTAGGATGAGGGTGAATTCATCGCCTCCCAGACGAGCAACGGTGTCCATCTGCCGCAAACACCCCTTAAGTCGCTCTGCCACAGCCTGAAGCAACAGATCCCCAACGTCGTGTCCCAGCGTATCATTGACCGTCTTAAAACGATCTAGATCCAGGAACATGAGTGCCACCATCTGGTTGGCGCGATTGGCCCGGGCAAGCGCCGGAGGCAGGCGATCCATAAACAGCGCGCGGTTGGCCAGACCGGTAAGCGAATCGTATCGAGCCAACTGGGCCAGGTGCTTTTCTGTCGCCTTACGTTCGATGGCATAGCGCACGACGCGCACCAACAGGCGGCTATCTACCTCATACTTGACCAGATAGTCCTGAGCGCCGGCCTGAACAGCTTTGACCGCCAGGGTTTCATCGTCGGTTCCGGTCAGCACGACGATCGGTACATCTGATGCTTGCGCGTGCATCTGACGCAACGTATCAAACCCATGACTGTCTGGTAACGAAAGATCCAGTAATATCACATCAAAGCCCTGTTCACTCACACGTCTCAATGCCTCGCTAAGCGAATCAACCCGCGTCAACTTGAATTGAACGACGGTTGCCTCTGCTAACGCCTCACGCAGCAATAGAAAGTCTGTGGGATTGTCCTCGACCAGCAGCACCCTGATGAGTTTATCTTTCATTTCATTCACTTCCTCGGTAACGTCACAATGTCGAACCAGAAATGTTCGATAGTCTTGACCACCTCTGTGAATTGATCAAAGTCAACCGGCTTGGTGATATAAAAAATCTCAGTTTGGGTATCTTCGTAACTCTGATGTCCATATCGTTTGAAAGTATCATGGTATCTCGTGGTGTTGGTTTCGGATGAAATGGCGCTGTCACTTTGACTCAAAATAAAAAAGGCGCAACCGAAATCACCTCTCTTGCTAAATAGAGGAATTCGATTACGCCTTCGATTCGCAGACGATATCCCACCTGACGGAGCAACCCCAACTTATCTTGTCGGCTTCATCCAACCCGATCATTCAGCGACGCACTCTATTTAGTGAAGAGTCAACTTCATCTGGACGATTAAGGTACCGTCTTCTATCTTTCGTCCATGAAGTATATCATTTCAACGCCATCAGATCTATCAGGTGAAGACCCTATTTCACCGTAGATTCGTCGCTGACGAGGTTATCCTCACAGGCCTAACTGGCAAAGAAATTGAAAATTGAAGATTCGTTTAAGCTAACGGGATTTTTTCCCATTACACTTTCAGTGGGGTCAGCGAAGATGCATTTTCAGCCTTGAGATAGGCTTGGGGGTCGTGGTGGATGGCTCCATCTGGAAGCCATTCCCACAGGGGGCCCAGGTCATTTCGCATCCGATCCGCATAGAACTGCGGGAGTTCGGTCGTTTCTCCTTCAAAATACCGCCGTAACTGCCGGTCTGTATCGAGCCGCTGACGGATGTGCGTGTGGTATTTAATCCGGCCAAAACCCTCTGAGGATACTGCTCGGAGCACGTTCATCCACCGTGGAAGCGTGTCATTGATAGCTTTGTAACGCTTGACAATCGCTGACCATGAAAACGAATATCGGCTCAAATCGATTAAACCATCATAGAAATCGGACCAGGTATAATGTTTCGGCTTCACGTTCATGGCGTGATTGTTGTTTAGGAAGTGAAACGGGGTTGGCAACACACGGCCTTCGCGCTGATATTCGAGATTGAGCGGCGCAGCTTGTCCAAACGCTGAAAGCAGAGAATAGGCGGGAAAGGCAGCAGGCGTCATGTCCAAGAAGCGCTTTGTAAGCTCAAAGGGTTCGGGGCCTTCGTCAACGTCGAGGCCGAGCACGAAGTTGGTTTGAACGTAAGGGATGTATTTCACAATTGTATTGATGTGGTCGGCGACCAGCTTAACCTTCTCCGCTCCCATCTTTTTACCGGTCTTTGACTTATTGCCCAGGTCATACCACGACTCAATGCCGGGCAGAATGGCCTTGAATCCATTTCGTTGAAGCCGCTTCAGGCGAGGTTCCGCCAGGAGAGACAAGCTGCTTTCGGCGATAAAATCGATGCTGCCTGGAGGCACCGCCTCCTCGATAGCGCCCATGTAGTCATCGAATCGAACCCCAAAGTTCGGGTCGTGCCAGCCGACACGCGGCCGCTTGAATTTCGTCAAGAGAAATCGCAGGTCCTCCTTGATCACATCGAAGCTCATCTGCTGATATGGTACGACTGAGTCGATACAAAAGCTACAGGTGTAGGGACACCCCAGGCTGCCAATCATCGGAACAATCTTGACCAGCGGGGCTTTTTGGAGTGTCTGTTCTACGAACTTCCAGCGTTCGCGCACGCCGGGAAGCGTATCCGGCTGCTTGCTTGCCGCCAGTCGTAAACCCATAGGACGGTGCGGTGCGCAGTCCTGCAAAACATCGTGGATGATCGTTTTGTCGGTGAACCCCAG